>CAKUHX010000032.1 GCA_934659475.1 uncultured Oscillospiraceae bacterium | reverse complement strand
TGAAGGTGCTGCCCCAGAATATGCTCAAGGCGGCCAACGGCGGCTTTATCAACGCCACCGACTGCGCCGACTATCTGGCCAAGAAGGGGATGCCCTTCCGCCAGGCCTACACCATCGTGGGCAAGCTGGTGAACCACTGCATCCAGACGGGCCAGACCCTGGACACCCTGCCCCTGGCGGAGTACCAGTCCATCTCCCCCCTGTTCAGCGAGGATGTGTATGACGCCCTGGCCCTGTCCGCCTGCGTCAACGGCCGGAAGGTCTTCGGCGGCCCCGCCAAGGAGAGCGTACTGAAGCAGATCGAGATCATCGAAAGCTTTCTGGACAGTCTGAACAAATAAAAATGCCCTCCCGTTCCTGAGAACGGGAGGGTATTTTTATCCTTCTGTGCGCAGGGATCTCACCGCCATGCCCCAGCACAGCAGGGCCAGCAGGGGGAACAGCGCCCCGACGTATCTCCCCCGGGTGCAGCACCAGATCCCGAACCACAGGCAGTAGACCATACAGGGTGCGTACAGCAGGGGCAGACAATTTTGCTTTCCTCTCCTCTCCAGCAGACGGGCCAGGGGCATGGCGGCCACGGTGAACATCACAGACAGCCTGACCACAATTGCCTCCGGCCCCGTGGATGAAGAAAAACAGAGCAGGTAAAACACCGCAACGGCCCACACCAGGCCGTCCAGAAGCAGCAGCCAGACATTCGGCTTACGCGGCATAGATTTTCACCTCACTGTTCTATTTTCGCCCCCATTTTACCAAAGCGCACATTATTTTTCAATCAGTTTTCCGCATTTTTGTCGTTTTTGTCTGTTCCGACTGTGCATCCCCCTGTCACACCCGTTTTGTAACCCTCTGTTCCCTATTTGCAATCAAATCTTAAGGAGTTCTTTCTTGAAATGCACAGCGGGAAACGCCATAATAGGGTTGTGCAGAGGGGCTCCCCTCTGCAGCCCCACCGATCGTCTGACTTAAAGGAGTTTACCATGAAAAAACTGATCGCACTTGCCGCGGCCTGCCTGCTGCTGGCCGCCTGTTCCCCCAAGACCCCCGATCCCGCCGGCTCCGTCAGCGGCTCCAATGGCGCGTCCTCGTCCGTCTCCTCCGGTTCTCAGTCTGAAAGTCAGGAGGGGGAGATCACGGCGGATGACCTGTTTGCCTCTCTGCCCGCCCCCTTTGTGTTCGCCAGCGGCGTGGGCGCCTGGGACACCCAGGTGACCATCGCCCCCGACGGCAGCTTTTCAGGCGTCTACCACGACGCCGACATGGGGGGCACCGGCGAGGGCTACCCCAACGGCACGGAGTATATCTGCGAGTTCACCGGCCAGTTCTCCCAGCCCACCAAGGTAGACGACCACACCTGGTCGGTGCAGCTGGAGTCCCTGTCCTATGACGGTGTTCCGGAGACTGAGGAGATCCGGGACGGCATCCGCTATGTCTGCTCCACCCCCTACGGCGTGGAGGGCGGCCAGGAGTTCCTGATCTATCTGCCCGGCGCCCCTGTGGCCGACCTGCCCGAGGGCTTCTGCAACTGGGTGGGCACTCAGCTGGTGGACGCCAATAATGACCGGGCCACCGAGCTGCCCTTCTTCGGCCTGTACAATGTGACCACTCAGGAGGGCTTCTCCGCCTATCCCGACGACGGCGAAGCCGCAGGCTGAATCCTTCGTCACATACAAAATGCCCCACCGCAGCGCGGTGGGGCATTTTGTATTCTGATCAGTTCTTCTCCCCGCTGTCCGCCAGCAGGTGGGAGCGCTTCAGCGCCGGGTAGATGGCGTTGTAGAACACCACGGCGCACACGGTGGAGGCCACGGCGTTCACAAAGGTAGTCACGGCGCTGATCTTGGCCAGAGCCTTGGCGATGTCCTGGGGCTGGCCCAGGATGTACTGCTTATAGAAGTAGCCTACGATGGGGTCGGCCACCACATTAAAGCCCAAGGCGCACACGCTGGCCAGCAGGGTGATCCATAGGCGCTTCTTCCCGTCTGTCTCCTGATCCAGGTGGAAGGCCCTGTGGGCCACCAGTCCGGCGATCAGGCCGATCATCAATTTCAGGAAGAAGGTCTTGGGGGCGCTGGTGACGTAGCCGGAGGTCAGGTCGGCGATGGACAGGCCCACCGCCCCGGCCAGGCCGCCCCAGGGGTTGCCCAGAAACAGGGCGCCCAGCACTACAAAGGTGTTGCCCAAATGGAAGGCCGTCTTGTCCCCGCCCACGGGGATGTCGATGCGGAAGAACTGAAAGCCGATATAGGCCAGGGCTGCGAACAGGGCCGCCTGGGCCAGCTTGCGCACCCGCTGCTGCTTCATTGTCTTTTCCATGATGATCCTCTCCTCAGGTCCGCCCGCTCCGAACGAAATATCTTACAGGACCGGGACGTGATACTTGCGGGACCTGCCCGTTGTGTGGTAGTATAGTTTCGCTCTGGCATGATTGCAACTGCCAGTTCAATAAATTTTCAGGAGGCCAGTTATGCTCACCTATCCTCTGCCCCTGCCTGGAAAAAGCCTGTCCCAGTCCCTGTATGCGTGCATCCGGGAGGACATCCTCTCCGGCCGCCTGTCCGCCGGAGAGAAGCTGCCCTCCAAGCGCGCCCTGGCCGAGCACCTGCAGGTCAGCAAGACCACGGTGGAAAACGCCTACTACCAGCTGACGGCGGAGGGCTATGTCTGCTCGGCCGCCAAGCGCGGCTACTTTGTGGAGCAGGTAGAGCGGCGGCTCCCCCGCAGTGCCCCAGTCCCCGTGCGGAAGGCCGAGATCCTTCCCCCCGCCCTGACCGACCTGAGCCGGGGCTCCGCCGTGCCCGGTCTGTTCCCCTTCTCCGTGTGGGCCAAGCTGGGCCGCCGGGTGCTGTCCGACCGGCAGGAGGCTCTGCTGGAGCCGGTGCCCTTTCAGGGCACCGGCGCTCTCCGCCTTGCCATCGCCCGGTATCTGGGGGAGGAGCGAGGCCTGTCTATAGACCCGGAGAACATGGTCATCGGTGCGGGCTCGGAGTATCTGTACGGGCTGCTGGTGCGCTTTTTCGGGCCGGAGCTGCGCTACGGCGTAGAGGACCCCGGCTTTCCCAAGATCCGTAAGATCTACCGCGCCAACAGCGCCCAGTGCGTCCCCATCCCCCTGGACGGGAAGGGGGTGCGGATGTCCTCCCTGGAAGAGGCGGCGGTGCGGGTGCTGCACATCACCCCCTCCCACAGCTACCCCTCCGGCCAGGTCACCCCCCTACAGCGTCGGCAGGAGCTGCTGGCCTGGGCAGAGGAGGGGCCCGGCCGGTACATCATCGAGGACGACTACGACTGCGAGTTCCGCTTTGAGGGCCGCCCTATCCCGCCCCTGCTGTCCATCGACGGGGGACACCGGGTGATCTATCTGAACACCTTCAGCCGCAGCCTGGCCCCCTCCATGCGCATCAGCTACATGGTGCTGCCTCCGGAGCTCATGGCCGCCTTCCGGGAAAAGCTAGGCTTCTTCTCCTGCCCCGTGGGGGGGCTGGAGCAGCATATCCTGGCCGCCCTGATCCGGGAGGGGTACTTTCAGCGGCACATCGCCCGCACTCGGAAGGTCTGCCGCCGCCAGCGGGACGAGTTCCTCGCCCGGCTGGCCCAGCTGCCCGCGGGGCGGCTGGTACAGGCGGAGGAGAAGGATGCCGGGCTGCACTTCCTCCTTCGGGTGGATACCGGCAGCAGCCAGCAGGACATCCGCGCCGCCCTGGCCCGCCGGGGGCTGACCGCCGCCTTCCTGTCCGAGTTCTACATGGGCCCCGTCCCGCAGGGAGAGGACAGACGCCTGCTGGTCAGCTGCGCCGCCCTGGCCCCGGAGGTGGCAAAACAAGCTGCCGAGGCCCTGAACAGCTTGATTTAAGGCGCTGCAACCAATAGTTGCCCCGTATTTGGTGGACGCAACCGCCCGTTTTTCGTATACTTCAGCCATCAGTTTTAAGGAGGGCCGTCTTATGCGCCTTAGCGTTACCATCATCCTCACGATCCTGTTTACCTTGATCCCTGCTGCCCTGTTCCTATATGTTATAGTCCTGGCGATCCGCGCCCTGCGGACCTATATCCGCACCAACGGCGTGCGGCAGGAGAAAAACCAAATCAAGCGCACCCTGGGCGAAGCCCTGAAGGAGCACCGCACCCGCTGCCAGATGACCCAGGAGTTCGTGGCCGAGTCCGTGGGCGTCAGCCGTCAGGCCGTCTCTAAATGGGAGCGCGGCGACTCCGATCCCAGCACCTCCAACCTGCTGGCCCTGGCCGATCTGTTCGGTGTCTCCGCCGAGGAACTGCTGCGGAACGTCGGCTCCGCCGGGGGAGAGACCGACGCAGAATAAAACGGGACAAAGAGAGTGCCCACCTGCATCATCAGCAGGTGGGCACTTTTTTAATTTAACGACTCCGGGCCGAAGCCATGGGGCAGCAGCTCGTTCAACGGAACTTCCACATATTCCCCGTCCCCCCGGGCGGCCAGCACCCGCAGCTTCGGGGCAAACTCATAGAGCATCTGGCGGCAGGCGCCGCAGGGCCAGCAGTAGTCCGCCCCCTTCCCGGCAATGGCGATGGCGGTAAAGCCGCCGCGGCGGCCCTCGCTCACCGCCTTCACCAGGGCGGTGCGCTCGGCGCAGATAGTGCTGCCATAGGCGCAATTCTCTACGTTGCAGCCGGTGTACACCGTCCCATCCTCACACAGGAGGGCGGCCCCCACGGGGAATTTGGAGTAGGGCACATAGGAAAATTCGTGCATGGAAAAGGCCAGCTGGACTAGCTCGCGGTCGGTCATAATAGATCCTCCTGTTCATTTTTATTTATCTCCCAATTGTATTTTGCGTTTCCTCGACCCTCGGAGCCCATGTGTTTCCCGCCCCCGCAGGGGGGCGGGAAACACATAAAAGAATTGGGAGTGATTTATAGTATACCTGACCCCATATAAAAAAGCAACCGGACGCTGTCAAAGGCGTCCGGCTGCTTTGGGGCTATTCTTTCTCTCTTACAGCCCCATGGCGTCGGCCAGGTCGTCCACGACCTCGTTCACCCGCTGGGCCGCCTTGTGGGCCACCCGGCGCACCTGCCGCCGGCTGGGGGACATGGTCATGCCCAGTCCGGCGCCTACCATCAGGCCCAGGCCCATCCCCACAAAAAATTTTCCGCAGCCGCAGCCCTCGTTATGACAGCTCATATGCTCTCGCTCCTTCCCCGCGGCGGATCGTTTCCGCCGCCCTTTTATTGTGCCCGACCGCGGGGAAAAATCCATTGCTAAATCCTGTGTATTCCGCTATAATAAAATCGTATCCTGATGGGGATCTCTTTTTGACCGACAAAAATTTCGACGCTGCGGCCCCACCGCCGGAGGGATCATACATGAAACTGCTGATCAAAAATGGCCGGGTGGTCCACCCGGTGACCCACGCGGTCCTCCTTCAGGACCTGCTGGTGGAGGACGGAAAGATCGCCATTCTGGAGCACGGTCTGTCCGCCGAGGCCGACCGCGTGATCGACGCCGCCGGGCTGATCGTTGCCCCGGGCCTGATCGATATGCACGTCCACCTGCGGGACCCTGGGCAGACGGAGCGGGAGGATCTGTCCTCTGGCACCGCCGCCGCCGTTCGGGGCGGCGTGACCACGCTGGCCTGCATGGGGGACACGACGCCCCCGCTGGACAGCCCCGACCGGATCGCGGATATATTGACCCGCTCCGCCCCCTGCCCCGCGAGGGTCCTCCCCGTGGGCACCGTGACCCGGGGCCTGCTGGGGGAGGAGCTGACCGACAGCGAGGCCCTGAAAAAGGCCGGGGCCGTCGCCCTGTCTGACGACAGCCGGGGCATCGTCAACGCTGGCCTCATGCGGGATGCCCTGATCCTTGCCCGCAGACTGGAGCTGCCCATTCTGTGCCACTGTGAGGAGTTCACCATGTCCGCCGGGCGGGCAGTGAACGAGGGTGCCGTGTCCCGCCAGCTGTGGCTGGAGGGCAGGCCGTCCATCGCCGAGGAGCTGATGGTCATGCGGGACGCCATGCTGGCCGAGGAGACCGGCGCCCCCGTCCACATCTGCCATGTCTCCACGGCGGGCAGCGTAGACATCATCCGCAAAATGAAGAAGCGGGGCGCGCCCATCACCTGCGAGACCTGCCCCCAGTACTTCTCCCTGACCGAGGACGAGGTACTCACCCAAGGCTCCGCCGCCCGGGTGGCTCCCCCCCTGCGCACCCAGCGGGACATCGATGCCGTCATTGGCGGCCTGCTGGACGGCACCATCGATGTGATCGCCTCTGACCACTCTCCCCATACCCCGGAGGAGAAGGCCCGCCCCCTCACCCGCGCCCCCAGCGGCATGGTGGGGCTGGAGACCCTGCTGGCCGCATCGCTGACCCGGCTTTACCACACGGGGAAGGTGGAGCTGCCGGCCATCATCCGAAAAATGACCGCGAACCCCGCTGACATCCTCCACGTGAACAAGGGCCGCATGTCGGTGGGAACGGACGCCGACCTGGTGATCTTCGACCTGGATCAGGAGTGGGTGGTAGATCCCGCCCAGTTCGCATCCAAGGGCAGGAGCACCCCCTTCGCCGGCAAGACCATGAGAGGCCGGGTGAGGTACACCATCGCGGGGGGACAGATCGTCTATCAGGAGGGATGACCCCATGGAACATACATCAGAACGTCTCTGCCCCGCCTGCGGCCAGCCCCTGGAGTGCAAGCTGAAGACCGCCTATCTGGGGCAGGGCGCCCCCGCCGGCTCGCTGTTCAGCCTGCTGGAGGACTCTCTGGCGGTGGATGTCTACGTCTGTCCCGCCTGCGGAAAGGCGGAGCTGTACGCCGCCGCTCCCGCCGCCGGAGGGGCGCAGCCGGAGGACGAACAGGTGACCTGTCCGGTCTGCGGCTTTGTCCACAGCACCCTGATCAACTGCCCCCGCTGCGCTCTGGACGGCGCGGGCCGTCCCCCGCAGGGGGAGGCCCCGCCGGAAACTAAGCAGAAGAAGGATGACACGTCCTTCCGCCTGTTCCGGCCAAAACGAGATAAAGATCTGCCTTGGGAGAAATGACCTGCATGACCACTACCACCATTTATCTGATCCGCCATGCCGAAGCCGAGGGCAACCTCTACCGCCGCATCCACGGCTGGTATGACTCTCTGATCACCCCCCGGGGCCGCCTTCAGATCAAGGCCCTGGAGCGCCGCTTTGACGGCGTGCAGATCGATCAGGTGTGGGCCAGCCCCCTGTTCCGCACCATGACCACTGCCGGGGCCATTTACCGCCCCCGCGGGCTGGAGCTGCACACCCACCCCGGCCTGCGGGAGATCGACTTTGGCCGGTGGGAGGACCGCACCTTCGGCGACACCCGCCATAACGCCCCCGAAGAAATGGCCCTGTTCAGCCGCACCGACCCCGCCTGGCAGGCCCCGGAGGGGGAGACCTTCCAGATGGCCGCCGCCCGCTTCGACGCCGCCCTGCGCCAGATCGCCGTGGCCGACGCCGGCCGCACCATCGCCGTCTTTGCCCACGGCTCCGTGATCCGCCAGTTCCTTGCCCTGGCCCAGAGCATCCCGGAGAGCGGCTGGGCCGCCCTGCCCTTCTGTGACAACACGGCGGTGACCCTGCTCACCTTTGACGGGACGCAGTTCTCTGTAGAGTACGAAGGGGACAGTTCCCATCTCAGCGATGAGATCTCCACCCTGCGCCGCCAGTCCTGGTGGCGCAGGCAGGCCGCGGCGGAGGAGGTGAACCTCTGGTTCCGCCCGGCGGCCCTGCCCCGGGACGTGGCGGTCCTATCCGCCGCCGGACTGGCCATACCGGAGGGGGAAGGGCGGCAGCTCTTCTCCGCTGCGGCAAAGGACCAGACGGTGGGCCTTCTCCTGCTGGACGGCTCCGCCTATGTCCCCCAGGGGGCGGGACTGATCGCCCGCCTGTATCTGGAGCCGGGATACCGGGTGGAGTACACCGCCCTCCAGCTCGTGGGACAGGCGGTCTCCACCTTCCGCTCCATGGGACTTGACCGGCTGCTCCTGTGTCCGCCGGATGAGGTGGCAGCGGACGTCTGGGCCGGGGCGGGCTTTGCCCCGGCACCGGAGCGCCCCGGCCTGCTGGAGCTGTACATCGGATATGACCAATGACCACTCTGCGCCCCGTCGGCGATCCCGGCGGGGCCGTTCCGTCAGGAGGCGACCGCATGACCTTAGACCGAGACCTTTTTCTCCCCGTCAGCCGGGCGGACATGGCCCGCCGCGGCTGGGACAGCTATGACTTTCTGCTGATCACAGGGGACGCCTATGTGGACCACCCATCCTTTGGCCCGGCCATCATCGGCCGCATCTTAGAGGCGGCGGGCTACCGGGTGGCCGTTATGGCCCAGCCGGACTGGCGCGATCCCGCCGCCTTCGCCGCTCTGGGCCGCCCCAGCCTGGGGGTGCTGATCTCCGCCGGCAACATCGACTCCATGGTGGCCCACTACACCGCCGCCCGCAAGCGCCGCCACGATGACGCCTACTCCCCCGGCCGCAAGGCCGGACTGCGCCCGGACCACGCCACCATCGTCTACTCCAACCGGGTGCGGGAGGTGTTCGGGGACATCCCCATCGTCATCGGCGGACTGGAGGCCAGCCTGCGCCGCTTTGCCCACTACGACTACTGGGAGGACAAGGTGCGCCGCTCCGTCCTCTTCGATGCCCAGGCGGATATTCTGAGCTACGGCATGGGGGAGTATGCCACTCTGGAGATCGCCGCCCGTCTGGCCAGCGGCACCCCGGTAGGGGAGATCACCGACGTACGGGGCACCTGCGTGGCCGTGTCCTACCCCGGCGTCTGCGCCTATCCCCATGTGGAGGTGCCCTCCTTCGAGGAGGTGGCCACGGACAAGACCGCCTACGCCCGGGCCAACATGGTGGAGTATCAGGAGCACGACGCCGCCGTGGGCCGCGCCATCCTGCAAAAGCACGGCAGGCAGTTTCTGCTGGTCAATCCCCCGGCCTATCCCCTGCCTACGGAGGAGCTGGACCGGGTGGCCGAGCTGCCCTATGTGCGGGAGCCTCACCCCATGTATGACGAAATGGGCGGCGTGCCCGCCATCGAGGAGGTGCGCTTCTCCGTCACCCACAACCGGGGCTGCTTCGGGGCCTGCAACTTCTGCTCCCTGGCCTTCCACCAGGGGCGCACCGTCACCAGCCGCAGCCACGAGTCCGTGATCCGCGAGGTCACCGCCCTGACCCATCACCCCGGCTTCAAGGGCTATATCCACGATGTGGGCGGCCCCTCCGCCACCTTCCGCCGCCCCTCCTGCCAGAAGCAGCTGAAGTACGGCATGTGCAAGAACCGGGCCTGCCTGGCGCCGGAGCCCTGCCCCAACCTGGATGCCGACCACACGGACTACATGATGCTGCTGCGGAAGCTGCGGGCCATCCCGGGCATCAAAAAGGTGTTCATCCGCTCCGGCATCCGCTTTGACTTCCTCATGAAGGACCCCAGCGGGGAGTTCTTCACCGATCTGATCCAGTACCACATCTCCGGCCAGCTGAAGGTGGCCCCGGAGCACTGCGTGGCCCACACCCTGGACTATATGGGCAAGCCCCATATCGAGGTATACGAGAAGTTCCGGGAGAAATACTTCAAGCTCAACCGCCGGTACGGCATGGATCAGTATCTGGTCCCCTACCTCATCTCCTCTCACCCCGGCTGCACTTTGGAGGACGCGGTGCAGCTGGCCGAGTGGCTGAACAAGCAGGGGCACATGCCGGAGCAGGTGCAGGACTTCTACCCCACCCCGGGCACCCTGGCCACCTGCATGTGGTACACGGGCATCGACCCCCGCACCATGAAGCCGGTGTTCGTGCCCAAAACGCCCCACGACAAGGCCCTGCAGCGGGCCTTGATGCAGTGGCGCAAGCCCCAGAACCGGAAGCTGGTACTGGAGGCCCTGCACAAGACCGGCCGTGAGGATCTGATCGGCTACGGCAAACACTGTCTGGTCAAGCCGGACAAGTGGGCCGCCGGACAAGCTCCCGACCAGGAGCGCCCCGCGGGCAAGCGTCCGCCCGCCCGGAGGGACAAGCCCCAGGAGGCGAAAAAGGCCCGCCCCGGGGGCAAAAACCCGCCGGAACGGCCCGCTTCTCCCCGTCCCGCCCGCAAGGCGGGCTGGGCCAAGGCAAAGCCCAAGGCCAACGCGCGGAAACGAAAATAGGACACAAAAGGACCGCTGCCGCCGGATCTCCCGGCGGCAGCGGTCCTTTTCTCCCGATCTATTTCAGGCTCATCAGAGCGGTCAGCAGGGCCACGGCTACTGCGCCCCGCACGGCGGGATACGCCCCTGCAAGCTGCGGCGCATCCTCCCAAGGCTCCACCAGCCCCCAGCCGCTGTCTGCGTCAAAGCCCGGCTCCTCTACATCCCGCGCCATGTCAAACAGCCGCTGCTCCACCTCGTCGGCGGTCAGCTCCGGCTCCTCCGTCCAGATCCGGGCGCAGATGCCGCTGACCACGGCACAGGCGTAAGAGGTCCCGCTGCGCCGCTGGGGGCTGGCGCTGTTGCGGTTGGTGGCCACGGCCAGATCTGTGCCCGGGGCCAGCACATCCACGCCGTGCCGCTGGGAAAAAGGGGCGGCCCCCTCCCCGTCCACTGCGCCCACGCCGATCACCCCGTCATAGGCTGCGGGGTAGTACACCCGCTCCGGGGCAGTCTGGCCGTCGTTGCCCACGGCGGAGATCAGCAGTATCCCCCGGCTTTGGGCGTACTCCACCGCCTGGCGCAGCTCCTGGCTGTCCTGGGTCGTGCCCATGCTGATGTTGATGATCTGGCAGCCGTATTCATCCACCGCCAGCCGGATGGCCCGGGCCAGAGTGGTCCCGTCCCCCTGGGCCGCGGTGCCGGAGGGGTAGCGGTCATAGCACACGATGGGCACCGCCGTGGCCGTGGGACACAGGCCGGTCAGACCCATGTCCGCCGACCCCAGCACCAGTCCCGCCGTGGCCGTCCCGTGGCCCACCCGGTCGTCCGTGTCCCGGCCGGGGAAGATCAGGTTCTCCCCCGCCTCCACCCGCTCCGGGTCCAGATGCTTCAGGGAGATGCCGCTGTCCAGAAAGGCCACCCGCACGCCCTGCTCCGCCGCCCCAGCCGGGACGGCCAGCAGCAGAAGAACGCACAGCAGGGTACAGATCCATCGTCTCATAGTCGCTCTCTTTCCCGGGGTCATCCGCTCCTGCCTCCGCCCCACCGGGGCGGAGACAAAACCTCTTTTCTTACGTCTCGGCGCCCCCGCCCCGATGGGGCGGGGGCGCCTTGTCACTTATGGGGTCACTGCTTTGCCATCGTGGTCAGTACGTTCAGGATCATCTGCCGGAATACCACGCTGTTCTCCGCCCGGGTGGCGTTGGCCTTGGGGGCGAACAGGTTGCCAGGGCGGCCGGAGATCAGGCCCCGGGTCTGGCAGAAGGCCACGCTGTCCCGCGCCCAGGAGGAGATGCTGCCGCTGTCGGCAAAGGTGTTGGCCGCCGTGGTCCGCTCCGCCGTCAGCCCTGCCCAGCGCAGGTAGCTGACGATCAGGGCGCACATCTGCTCCCGGGTGATCAGGTCGTCGGGGCCGAAGCGGCCATTCCCGTAGCCGGAGATGATGCCGTTGGCCTGGCCCCAGGTGACCGCCTTGGCGTACCAAGCGCCGTCGGCCACATCGGTGAAGGCGCTGCTGCCGCTCACGGCGGGCCGGTCGGCCAGACTGTACAGCACCGTGGCGAACATGGCCCGGGTCATGGGCCGGTCAGGGGCGAACAGGCCGTCCCCCACCCCGGCAAACAGGCCCCGGGCGGCGGCGAACTCCGCCGCACTTCTGGCCCAGTGGCTCTCCATGTCCTTAAAGGTCTCATTGCGATCCATGAAGTGATAGGTGGTGCTTCTGGGGGCCAGGAAGGTCATCTGCCCGCTGATGCTGGCGGCGATGGGCACGAACACCCGGCTGCCGTCCTCCGCGATGTAGTAAGGCAGTCCGCTGTTCTCCCCCGCGGTGCCGGGCAGAGTGATCCGGACGAGCTCCCCGGCCTTGGCGTCCACGGTCTGGCTGTATTTTTTGCCGCCGGAGCCGCTCTTGGGGACAAACCGCGCCAGAGCGGTCACGTTGCCGTTGTCCGGCATGGTAAAGGTGATGGTGGCGGTGGTCAGGTCGCTCACTGTCGCGCCGGTGAGCTCCCATCCGGCAAAGCGGTAGCCGCTGTCCGGCGTGGCCGTCAGGGTGATGGTCTCGCCGCCGTTATACTCTCCGCCGCCGGTGACAGAGCCGCCGATGGTGGAAGAGACCGCTACGATGTGGTTTGCCAGTGCGCCGAAGCACAGGGACGCGGTGCGGTAGGCCCCGTTGGCCACGGCCAGCTTGCCGGTGACCATGCCTTGACTGAGCGCTGCGGCGGTCAATGCGCCGTCGGAGAGAGAGGCGGTGCCCTCGACCGTTGTGATCTCCCAGCTGACGTTGTAGCCGGTGAGGTCGAACTTAGTGCCGTTGGAGGTGACGCCCACCAGTGTCAGGGGGACATCCTTCAGCCCCGCCGCGGGGACAGGGATATTGCCCGTGCCATAGGTCTGGCCGTCCGCCATGATCTCCAGGTGATCCAGATCGGCCAGGCCGCCGTGGCTGACTGTGACGGTCTGGGGCACGGTGGTGTTGCCCACGTCGTCAGCGGCGGTGATGGTCAGGTCGTGCTGAGAGGCGCTGTTGAAATCCGGAATCTGGAGCGTCAGCTCAAACACGCCGTCAGCCGCGTTAAACTCACTTTCCTTCAGAGTCCGACTGCAAATCTTGGTTCCGTTGGCCATGACAGTAATAACCGCATTGGCATCGGCAACGCCAGTGATGGTCACATTTCCGTCTACCTTGGTATCAAGGCCCTCCTTGTGGGTGCCCACAAAGCTGCCGTTCACCGGCGCGGAGATCATCAGCTGGGGCGGCAGGGTGTCCACCGTGAAGGTGTAAGTGGCGGCGAAGCTGTCGCCATCTGCCGCCGCGCCCTGCA
>CAKUHX010000031.1 GCA_934659475.1 uncultured Oscillospiraceae bacterium | reverse complement strand
GAGAGGCGGCGCTCTCCGGCAGTCTGCATACGCTGTGTACCCGCATATAAAAAGTGCTGTCTGGGAAAAGCCTCATGCGGCGGCAGATGGCTCCAACAGCAAGGCCCCGGCGGTCCTATGTACCGCCGGGGCCTTATATTTATTTGCTGTGCTCCTGTCAGCCCAGCAGTCCGCGCTCCTTCAGCCATTGTCCGCACAGGAAGACCTGCCGGTCGGGCACAAGGCAGCAGTCGCGGAAGGTGATGTTCACCGACGCTGTCCCGTTATAGCCCAGCCGCTCCAGCTGCTCCAGTGCGTCCGCCAGCAAAACGCCGCCGCCCTCCGGGGCCCGGCCGCCCTTATCGGCAAAGTGGATGTGCCCCACATTGCCCTCCAGCGTCTTATACCAGCGCTCCACCCGGTCCGCACCGTCCAGAATGGCCGCCAGATCCAGGCACGCTTTCACGTTCTCCCGATCCACATCCTTCAGCAGCCGCGCCAGAGAGCTCAGATCCCACGCGAAGGTCCCTGTCTGGGGCGCCGCGGGCTCGATCAGCAGGGTGATGCCCCGCCCCGCGGCGTGCTCCGCCGCCTGGCGGATGGCGGCCACGCTGCGCTGATACTTCTCCGGGCCCGGGTCGTCCAGATGATACCAGCCGGTGCCCAGCAGCATAGACTGCGCCCCCCAGAACTGCGCATCGTCAATATACTCCAGGATGCGGTCCATGCTGAACTTCTTGGTGTGGGGCGCGGCGGCCGCGATATTCAGGGTATATTTGTTCATCTGCTCCGGATAGAGCACCGGCATGGACAGGCCGTTTTGCCGCAGCAGGGCGGCGATCTCCTCCCGGCGCTGCTGCCGCTCCTGGGGCGTATAGTCGGCATAGCAGTAGTGGGGCGAGGCCGCCCACAGTTCCACGTTCCGGAAGCCCGCGGCGGCGATGCTGCTCAGGGCATATTCAAGGGTATAGTGGCCATAGGGCGAGGTCACCACGCCGATCTGTTTAAGCATGAATGACGCCCCCCTTCCCACAAGACAGATCCCCGCCGTCAAAATGCCGGCTGAGATACTCGATATTCTGCCGATAGAACCGCTCCGGATCCAGCCGGTATTTGGCCGCCGCCATCTCCATGGTGATATAGCGGCTATAGCCGTGCCTCCGCAGGGCGTTGAGGTGTTCATCCACGTCCTGGGTGCCATCGCCCCACATCAGGTGGCCATCGGGGGCACCGTCGTTCAGATGGATATGATGCACCTTGTCCCCCAAACGCTCCAGATAGTCCTCCAGCTTCTCTCCGGCGGCATATACGGGCACGGTGTCCACGCAGCACTTCAGATAGGGGGAGTCCACCTCCCGCACCATGCGCTCCATATCATTCAGGTCGGTGGCCAGGGTGGATTCACCGATGCGCAGGTTCTCGTAGCACAGCACCACGCCCACCTGCCGGGCGTACTCGGTCAGGCGGAGGATGGACTCCTTGGCGTACTGGAAGCCCTCGGAGTACGGCCGGTCGCGGTAGGGCCGGCCGGGGCACAGCAGCATCTGATGACAATCCAGCTCCGCCGCCGCGGCCATGAACCGCTTGTAAAGTTCCACTGTATTGTCCCGCAGGCGCTTCTCCCGTGCCGCGATATTCACGGGGTAAACATTCTCCTCCGGCATCATGGAAATGACCCTTAGGCCGCTGTCCCGCAGCAGCCTCTTCGCCCGGGCAACGGCCTCGTCCCCGTCATAGAAGTGGAAATGCGTGGTGCAGCCGTAAAGCTCGATATTGTGCACCCCCAGCCGCTGCATAGATGCCAGAAAGTATTGAAAGGAGAAACGGGCGTACACCATATTGGTGCCCGCCAGCTGATCCATCAGCAGTTCAGACATAAACTCCCTCCTCAGTAGAAGTATTCACTGAGCACAGATAAGTTCCGCTTGTCATAGGGCACAGGGTCCAGATAGTAGTTCCCCATGGTCAGTTCCTGGCTGATCAGGCCCTGATAGCCGTTGTCATACAGTACCTTCAGGTCCTCACCCAGCTTCCGCCTGCCCTCGCCCCAAATCATGTGGTAATAGGGAGTGCCGTCCTGGAAACCGGCGCTTTACGCACCGGGGCTGTTTCTTATTCCTCTTCCTCCGGGAGCCCTGCGGCTTTCTCCGCCGCCTGCACCACATGGGCGGCCAGCACCGCCGTGGTCACGGCGCCTACGCCGCCGGGCACCGGGGTGATGGCCCCCACCAGGGGCTCTGCCGCGGCAAAGTCCACGTCGCCGCAGAGCTTACCGGCCCTTACGTTGATGCCCACATCCACGATGACCTGTCCAGGTCTTGTGAACGCTCCGGTCACCAGCCCGGCCCGGCCCGCGGCGGACACCAAAATGTCCGCCTGGCGGCAGATCTCAGGCAGGTCCTCCGTTCTGGTGTGGCACAGGGTCACCGTTGCGTCCCGGGCCATGAGCATCATAGCCACCGGACGGCCCACCACCAAGCTGCGGCCGATCACCGCCGCCCGGCGGCCGGCCAGCTCCACCCCATAGTGATCCAGGATCTCGATCACTGCCTGGGCCGTACAGGGGGGATAGCCCGCCCCCGCGCCGGTAAACACCTTGGACTGTGCGATGGCAGTGATGCCGTCCACATCCTTTTCCGGCGCCAACAGCGCCCGGGCGGCGTCCTCGTCCTCCCGCACAGGCAGGGGGCGCATCATCAGAAGGCCATGGATAGCGCCGTCCCTGTTCACCTGCTCAATGGTCTCCAGCAGCCTTTCGCGGGTGCAGCCCTCGGGCAGGACGATCTCACGCACATCGATGCCCACCTTGCCGCACCGCTTCATGGCGCTGCGCTCATAGACCAGATCCCCCGGCCGCTCCCCCAGGCGCAGGATACACAGGGTGGGCGTCACGCCCGCCTGCTTCAGCCTCTCCGTCCGGGCGGCCATCTGTTCTGTCATGGCGGCGGCCACAGGAGCCCCCTTCATCAGCTGCGCCATATCCTCTCCTCCTCGCTGTATGCCCCGGCATCTCCGGCGGCAAATTCCACCCCTGATCATACCACAGCCCCGCCCCGCAGGCAACAAAAAAAGCGTCGGGAAGAGGACCTTCTTCCCGTCCGCCTATCGAAGCAGCCACGGTGCAGCCAGCAGCAGGCCGAACCCGGGCAGGCCCAGCACGCCCAGCACCGCCGCATTGGCCAGATTGGCCCCCAGTCCCAGGGCGGCCAGCACCCCCGTCTGCTCCGCCGCCGTCAGCACCCCCAGCCACAGCGCCGAGCGCCACACAGCCCGGACCGCAGCCCGGGCGGGACGGCGCAGCAGCACCAGCGCCGCCAGCACCGCCGCCGCTGCTCCCGCCCAGGGCAGCAGCCCGCTCACAGGGTCGCCTCCAGCTCCTTCGCCCTGCGCAGCAGATAGTTATAGCGGGACTGAAGGGCATTGATCTCGTACACATAGGAGTCGATCAGATCGGTGTCATCCGTGGTGTTGAAGCCGCCGTAAGCCTGACTGATCAGCGCTCTGGTCTGCGCCAGAGAGCTGAGCAGCACCTTTCGTTCCTGCTCACGCTGTTTTCTGTCCCGGCTGCCGGCCGGACGAAAAAGCCTCCGCTCCGCCATGGGGTCACTCCTTTCCGTTCTCTTATATTGTGTAGTCTGGCCAATTATTCCCAAAGGCAAACGGAATGAAGGCAAATTTTTCGGGCACAATAAGGGCGGACGGCAGCCCGGCGGCTTTGGCGCCGCATACTCCTTTGGCGAAAGGCGGGCGGAGACGGCGCGTCTCCCCTAAGCCGGTGCCGGAGCACGGGGCGGGATACGACCCGCCCCTTCCCCGCAGTCCCTGAACACAGGCGCGGGGATCGGCCCGAAGGCCCACCGCAGCAGGTCCCCGCTCCGGGGCCGTGCCGGCGGCAGCGGCCGCCGTTCCAAAAAAGCCGGGCCGCCCTGTGGGGCGGCCCGGCTTTATGATCCGCATTCTGTCAGTCCTCGGCGGCGAGCAGCTGGTCCAGACGGCGCAGCACGGCGGCGCACTCCCCCCGGGTGACCGCACCGGCGGGGTCCAGCTTTCCGCTGCTCCGCGGGGACAGCAGCCCATTGGCCACGGCCCACTCCACCGCAGGCTCCGCCCAGGGGCTGACGCTGCCTGCGTCCGTACAGGCGGACAGCGGCTCACCCTCCCGGCCCGCGCCGCCGGTGTATTGATACAGGATCAGCGCCAGCTGCTCCCGGGTCAGCAGGCGGTCCGGGGCAAATCTTCCTCCGCCCACGCCCTGCATGATGCCCCGGGCCTGGGCCCAGTTGGCTGCGGCGGCATACCAGCTTCCGGCGGCCACATCAGCAAAGTCCGCAGCCGCCTCCTGCGGCCGCCCGTTCATGGCGTACAGGATCTGGGCCAGCATGGCCCGGGTCAGTTGTACATCGGGAGAAAAGGCGTCAGCCCCCGTCCCGGCCATCATTCCCCGGCTGGTCACATAGTCCACCGCACTGTAGTACCAGCTGCCCGGCTCCACATCCCGGAAGTCGGCGGCACCGGCCGTGGGCAGCCCGTTTTCATAGAGGATCAGGTAGAAGCAGTCGCTCTCCTCCCCGTCGGCCTGCCACAGGCGCGCCATATACAGCAGCTCGCCCCACGGGTCCTCCGCCGTCAGGCCCAGCCGCGCCAGATAGGCCTGTCCCCCCGCCAGCAGAGCTGCGGCAGAGAGGGAAACAGGCTCCTCCGCAGGCAGCGGGACTCCGCTGCCGTTCCAGGGCACCAGCGTGTCCCCACCGGTCAGGCTGTCCCCGCCGGGGCCGCCGTCCTCGGGGCCGAATAGCTCATAGACGCCGTCCCGGTCGCTGTCCAGCAGATAGTCCACCGTGACCCACATGCCCTCCGTCCGGGGCAGGACAAGGGCCGCCCCCGCCGCCGTTATGCGGTTGACCGGGGTGGAAAAGGTCATCTCATCCCGGACCTCCGCCCCCGGGGCGGCCAGCAGGCGCACCGCCAGTTCCCGGTTCATGCTGTCCGCCGGCGCCACCAGATAGAACTCCGCGTTTTCGTCGGCCACCGCGGGGACGGCCATACACAGGGCCAGGATCAGGGCCGCCGCTGCTGCTTTGGTCCATATTTTCATAGTGTTTCGCTCCTCACTTTGTTGGCCAGACCTCTCATCCGCCGAGAACTGGAAATTTTTTGGGATTTTATTATACCTTTTTCCCCGGCAAAAAGCAAGTCCGCCCCCAAATCGTAAACTTTATACTCTGTGGGGTTGACAGACCGCCCGCTTCGCTGTATTGTATACCTGTTAAATATCTTAGTTTACGATCAGGAGGCCACCCCATGACTGCTCAACATTCCCCTCAGATCCGCGATCTCACCCTGACCGCCCTGGCTGCGGCGATCCTATGCGTCATCTCCCCCTTCACCCTGAGCATCGGCCCCATCCCCCTGTCCCTATGCACCCTGTTCCTGTATCTGATCCCCTATCTGGTGGGCTGGAAACGGGCCACCATTGCCACTCTGGTGTACATCCTTCTGGGCACGGCCGGCGTGCCCGTGTTCAGCAACTTCGGCGCCGGACTGGCCAAGGTAGCCGGCCCCACCGGCGGCTACATCGTGGGCTATCTGCCCCTGGTGCTCATCAGCGGACTGTTCGTGCACCTGTTCCCTGCCAAGCGCTGGGGCCAGCTGGCCGGCATGGTGCTGGGCACCGCCGTACTGTATGCCCTGGGCACCGCCTGGTTCTGCATCCAGTCCGGCAAGGCGCTGGCCGCGGCCCTTGCCCTGTGCGTGTTCCCCTTCCTGTTGGGGGACGCCACCAAGATGGCGGTCTCCATCGCCTTCGGCCCCATGATCCGCGCCCGCATGGAAAAGGCCGGCCTGCTGGCCGACTGACTTTTCGGCATACCCGCTGCCCCCGAGGCATACCATAGAGGGAACCAAGGAAACAGGAGGAGGTTCCCCTTATGAAACTGACCATTCCAGGCGAAAACAGTATCCTGCTCCGGGGCCGGCTGCTGGCCGCCCCCGTCCCCTCTCATCAGAACCACCAGATCCAGTTCTTCCTGCTGCCGCTGGAGGTATGCCGCCTATCCGGGGCGGCGGATAAGCTGGACGTCATCGCCTCTCAGCGGCTTTTGGAGACGCTGCCCCCCCTTCAGGCAGGCCAGCGCCTTCAGATCGCCGGGGAGGTCCGTACATACAACAACCGCAGCGGGGTAGGCCGGCGGCTGGTCATCACGGTCTATGCCCGCTCCATTTTGCCTACAGAGCTGGAGGAGGACGAGAATCAGCTGACGCTGGCCGGCTGCCTGTGCCGCCCCCCCAACCTTCGCTCCACCCCACTGGGCCGCTCCATCTGCGACCTGACTTTGGCGGTCAACCGGGCCTATGGCCGGGCGGATTACCTGCCCTGCATCGCTTGGGGCAGCGTGGCCCACCGGTGCGCCGTGCTGGACGTGGGCGACCCCCTTCGCCTTGAGGGCCGGCTGCAGAGCCGGGTCTACACCAAGGTGCTGGACGGCCGCACCGAGGAGCGCACTGCCTTTGAGGTATCTGTGATGCGTCTTCCGGAGGAATACGAGGATGAGCTGTGACCCTTTCCCTCTCAAAACGCCCCGGGCGGACATAAAATGTCCGCCCGGGGCGTTGTCTTAAAGATCTTCAAAATACCGTCTGCCCAGCCCACGGCAGGGCCGGAGCGTCGCGCAAAGAGCAGGAGCGGAACAGCTCATCCACCGTCCGGCTGTAGTCCCCTGTGTCCCGGCAGCGCTGGATAGAGCGGCGGAAGTTCTCGCCTCCGTCGAAGAGGTACAGCAGATAGGACCACAGCTCCTTCATCCGCAGCATGGCGTTGCCCCGGCTGCCGAAGGCGGCGGCGTATTCCTCATACAGCTCTGCGGTAAATCCCTCCAGTTCTCCCTTTTCCGCCCCGGGCCCGCCCTGCATTTTGCGGATCAGGGCAGGGTCAGCCATCAGCCCCCGACCTACCATCACCGCTGCCGTCCCCGGAAAGCGCACCGCCAGCCGGTCCCGGTCGCCAGGGCACAGGATGTCCCCGCTCCAGCACAGGGGAAAGGGGGAGCCCTCCAGCGCCTGGGCGTACTGCTCCATTCGGCACGGCCCGGCGTACATGTCCCGGCGCAGCCGGGGGTGGACGGTCACCTCGCAGAAGGGGAACTGCCGCAGCACCGCCAGAATAGCGGTAAACTCCTCCGGTGTCTCCAGCCCCAGACGGGTCTTGGCAGAGATCTCCACCGGCAGTCCGGCGGAGAACACCTCCTCCAAAAACCGGCGCAGGGCGTCCGGGTCGGCCAGCATCCCGGCCCCCTTTCCCTTGGCCACCACCGTGCCGGAGGGGCAGCCCAGATTCAGGTCCACCTCCCGATAGCCCAGCTCGGCCATCCGCCCGGCACACCAGATGAGATCCTCCGCCCGCTTGGCCATGATCTGGGGCACCACGGGGATGCCCGCGTTGTAGTCCGGCAGCACCTCCCGCTTTTCCCGGGGGGTGAGCCGCCGGGCATGGGTGGGGGTGAGGAACGGAGTAAAGTATTTGTCCGCCCCGGGAAAATATTTATGGTGTACCCGGCGCCACATGGCCCCGGTGATCCCCTCCATGGGGGCGGCGTAGCAGCGGATGCTCATTCTCCGAACCTCCCGGCATAGCCGCAGCGGCGGCACAGCTCCTCCGCCGCCCTGCCCTGGGAGAAGCCGTCGTAAATGGCCCGGGCCCGGGGGGTGCTCAGGATCTCCTCCAGGGACGGCTCATACAGGTCCCCCAGGGGGATGTCCCCCTCGTGGTCCAGGCAGCAGGGCACCACCGTGCCGTCCCACAGCACCCCCACCTGGTCCCGCAGGCCCATGCAGAACCGGGGCGGGCGCTCCCGGGCATTCAGGTCGGGCCACTCAAAACGCTCGCCCCACTCCAAAAAGACGTTGGGGGCAAGAGTGGTCCCCCGGCGGCCTGCCTTCCACGGCTTGGGGAACGCCCCCTCTATCTGCCCCAGGATCTCCCCGTTCCGGCTGTTGGCCCCCCGGGTGTCCTCTCCATCCAGATTCCATAGGCGCAGGGCGCACTTCTTCCCCGCCGCGCCCGCCGCTCCGGCGAAGGACAGGCAGCCGGACAGGTAGTCCTCCAGAGCTCCGCCCCCCTCGTTGCCCTCGAAGGAGTGGAGGGAGATGCTGACCTTCTCCACCGCCGGACTTGCCAGCAGCAGCCCGCCCCGCCGGGGCAGCAGGGTGCCGTTGGTGGTGATCATCACCCGGAAGCCCAGCTCCCCGGCGATGTCCAGCAGCTGCCCCAGCTGGGGGTGCAGCATGGGCTCCCCCATCAGGTGGAGGTAGAGGTACTCCGTGTGAGGGCGCAGGCGGCCCGCCAGTGTGCGGAAGTCCTCCGGCGCCAGAAAGCCCGCCTTCCGCCCCGTCCCCGGGCAGAAGGAGCAGCGCAGGCCGCACACGTTGGTGATCTCCAGATAGGCCTTCTTCAGTTCTCTCATCCCTTGTCCCCCGCCTTTCCAGATCCTTTGGTCAACAGTATAGCAGATGCGCCGCCGTTTGTCGAACCGGACGGCATAAAAATGCCCGTCCTCTCTCAGGAGGGCGGGCATTTGCAGATCTTCTTACAGGTCGTTCTGGGCCATATCCGCGGGGCTCTCCCGGCGGACGGCCACATAGTCCCTGCCGCCGGACAGCATCACGATGGGTGGCCGGGCCACCCGGTTGTAGTTGGAGGCCATGGAGTAGTTGTACGCGCCGGTGGTACACACGGCCAGGATCTCGCCCCGCTTGGGCTCCGGCATGGGCACGGCGGGCTGGATGATGTCGCCGCTCTCGCAGCAGCGGCCCACCACGTCGAACTTCTCT
Organism: uncultured Oscillospiraceae bacterium; assembly: GCA_934659475.1. Lineage (GTDB taxonomy): Bacteria > Bacillota > Clostridia > Oscillospirales > Oscillospiraceae > Lawsonibacter. Next base: position 4,565 of record CAKUHX010000031.1, on the reverse strand, counting down.
GTCCCCTTCTCCTCCGGCCGGTCGGCCAGCAGCACGGTGTACCGGGACTGGTACAGGGCATACCGGGGGTTGTCGGTCATGCCGCCGTCTACAGACACATAGTTCTTATACTCGGGGATCTTCTTCACCGTGCCCACGGAGTACAGGGTCATGCCGGCGTCGGCCACGATGCTGCGGCCGGGCTCCATGAGGATCGCGGGCATAGCCAGACCCAGCTCGGTGCAGCGCTTCTTCAGATACGCCGACAGCAGACGGATGTTCTCCTCGATGTCGATGTGGGGGTCGCTCTCGGTATAGCGGACACCGTAGCCGCCGCCCAGGTTCAGCTGCTCCGGCGCAAGGCCGTGGGCGGCCTTCATCTCCGCGGCAAAGGAGAGCATGATGTCTGCGGCGTTCTGATACACGTCGCCCTCCTCGTCAAAGACCATGGAGCCCACATGGCAGTGGTAGCCCAGCACCTTCAGGTGCTTCATCGCCAGGGCCTGCTCTACGAACCGGGCGGCCTGGCCCGTCTCGATGGCCACGCCGAACTTGGAGTCCACCTTGCCGGTGGCCACCGCCTCATAGGTGTGGGGGTCGATGCCCGGGGTCAGACGCAGCAGCACGTTCTGAACGATCCCCTTGGCGGCGGCGATGCGCTCGATGGCCTCCAGCTCCCAGAAGCCGTCCACCACAAAGCAGCCCAGACCGCAGTCCATGGCATAAGCGATGTCCTCGTCGGTCTTGTTGTTGCCGTGGAAGTAAGCCCGCTCCATAGGAAAGTCCGCGTGGACGGCGGTATACACCTCGCCAGAGGAGACCACGTCGATCGCCATGCCCTCCTGGGCCATGATGCGGTAGATCTGTTTGAAGCTGGCCGCCTTGCTGGCGTACAGAGGGAAGCTGCCCGCCCCGAACCACTTCTCCATGGCCCCGCGGTAGATCCGGCAGTTGGCGCGGATCCTGTCCTCGTCCATCAGGTACAGCGGCGTCTTATACTTCTCCGCCAGCGCCACCGTATCCATTCCGGCGAAGGTGAGCCGGCCCTTTTCATCGATACCGATATTGCTGCTGAGCATTGACAGTTCCCCCTTTTATGGTTCTTCCTCCCCCGGTCCGTCTGCCGTCCGGGCGGAGAAACGGCTTGATTTTTTGGGTATTGTACCATTTAGACCGCTAAAGTGTCAATCGATTTTTCCCCGTCTGAACGCCATTCGTCCATCCTTGTACGTCCGCACAAAACGGGGCTTTTTCCCGCCCCCGTCTCTGTGGAGATTTCGGGCGCGGCGGCGCGTCACAAAACGCCCAGATGCTCCAGCAAAATTTTCGTGCCCATCAGGATCAGAATGATGCCCCCTGCCAGCTCCGCCCGGGCGCGGGACTTCTCGCCGAAGGCGGAGCCGGCCCACACCCCCACGCTGGACAGAACAAAGGTGATCACGCCGATGAACAGCACGGCGGAGACGATGTCCACCTGTAAAAAGGCAAAGGTGACCCCCACGGCCAGAGCGTCGATGCTGGTGGCCACGGCCAGCGGGGCCATGGCTTTGGCGGAGAAGGACGCCTCCATGTCCTCCTCCCCCTCCTCCCAGGATCCCCGGATCATGTTCACCCCGATGATGCACAGCAGGATAAAGGCGATCCAGTGGTCGATGGATACGATCAGCTCCTGAAGGCGCACCCCCAGCAGCCAGCCGGTCAGGGGCATCAGCGCCTGAAAGCCGCCGAACCACGCCCCGCAGGTCAGGGCGTGGGCGGGCCTCACCCGCCCCACGGACAGGCCCTTGCACACCGAAACGGCAAAGGCGTCCATGGAGAGGCCCACCGCCAGCACGAACAGTTCCCAAAGCTGCATAAAAAACGACTCCTTCTTTTCGTTTTTCCCTTCCCCTCCCAGGAAAAGAGGATACTCCGGGCCTTTTCCCCTTGCGCAGACAAAGAAAAAAGACCCATCTGCCTGTGGACAGATAAGTCTCATCATTTAAGGCCCGGCCAGAAGGACAGCCCTCCAGCTTGTTGACCGTGCCGCGCAGCGCGCCGACTACTCCCTTATTGTTCCCATACCATATCATAGAGGACGGCCCTCTGTCAAGGATATTTCGCCCCCAGCGGCCCTATTCCCGCGAAAATCTCCCGCCGGCGCCCTATTAAGCCTTGACGGCGCACCCTTTCCCGGGTATAATAAGTGAGCTGTCCGGCTTATCCGGTCCGCCCGCTGATGTGGCTCAATGGCAGAGCATCTCACTCGTAATGAGAAGGTTGTGGGTTCGATTCCCACCATCAGCTCCAGCCCGCCGCAGGCTATATGGCCTGCGGCGGGTCTTTTATCCAACCGTGCCCTTGTTGCGTCCCTATTTTGTGTTTCTGACATTTTTCGTTTTTTTGCAAAATGGTGTTGACACCGGGGCGGTACTGTGGTATTATACTGCTTGCGCTGAACGTTCCAGCTCAGCGCGAACACGATGCGCGAGTGGTGGAATTGGTAGACTCGCTGGCTTCAGGTGCCAGTGCTCGCAAGGGCGTGCGGGTTCGACTCCCGCCTCGCGCACCAAAACAAAAGGCATCTGCTGCGGCAGATGCCTTTTGTTTTGAGTCCTCTCCCCCGCCCCGGCGGGCGCGCCCTCTTCCCCTCACTCTCAGCCCAAGGAGGCCCCCTATGAGCTCCCCCCAGAACGAAAACAAGATGGGTGTCATGCCCGTCAACAAGCTGCTGCTGAGCATGTCTATCCCCATGATGCTGTCTATGCTGGTACAGGCCCTATACAATGTAGTAGACAGTGTCTTTGTCTCCCGCATCAGCGAAGACGCCTTGAACGCCGTCTCGTTAGCCTTCCCGATTCAAAACCTGATGATCGCGGTTTCTGTGGGCACCGGCGTGGGCATCAACGCCCAGCTGTCCCGCAGTCTGGGCGCCAAGGAGCAGGACCGGGCCGACGCCACTGCCATGAACGGGCTGTTTGTTTCCATCATCAGCCTGCTGGCCTTTACTCTGCTGGGACTGACCGGCTCCCGCTTTTACTACGCGATTCAAACAGATATTCAGCCCATTATAAATTACGGCCACGACTATCTGTTGGTGGTGTGCGGCTGCTGTGTGGGCCTGTTTGTTCAAATCACGATGGATCGGATCTTACAGTCCACCGGCCGCACCGTCCTGACCATGTTCACTCAAATTTTAGGGGCCGGCATCAACATCATCCTGGACCCCATCCTGATTTTCGGATTGTTCGGCTTTCCCCGTTTAGAGGTAGCGGGCGCCGCCATCGCCACCGTGATCGGGCAGATCATAGCCGCCTGCCTGTCCGTCTTCTTCAACTGGAAGCTGAATCCCGATGTTCACTTCCAGTTCAAGGGCTTCCGCCCTGACAGCGGCATCATCAAGGGCATTTACAGCGTAGGCGTCCCCTCCATCATTATGGGCTCTATCGGCTCTGTCATGACCTTTGGCATGAACCAGATCCTGCTGGCCTTCACTGCCACGGCCACCGCTGTGTTCGGTATCTATTTCAAGCTCCAGTCCTTTATCTTCATGCCCGTGTTCGGCCTGAACAACGGCATGGTGCCCATCGTGGCCTATAACTACGGTGCCCGGCGGCCCGACCGCATCACCGCCACCATCAAGCTCAGCGTGTGCTACGCGGTGTGCATCATGACCGTGGGGCTGCTGGTCTTCCAGTTCTTCCCCGACGTGCTCATCGACCTGTTCATGGCGGAGGACGGCTCCTCCGCCGACCTGCTGACCATCGGCGTGCCCGCTCTGCGGGTCATCTCCATCAGCTTCCCCTTCGCCGGCTTCTGTATCGTCTGCGGCTCGGTGTTCCAGGCCCTGGGACACGGCTTCCTGTCCATGCTGGTCTCCGTGGTGCGGCAGCTGTGCGTACTGCTGCCGGTGGCCTTCCTCCTGTCCCGCTGGCAGGGACTGCACGCCGTGTGGTGGGCCTTCCCCATCGCGGAGATCTTCTCTCTCAGTCTCAGTTCCCTTTTTATCTCCCATATCTTCTGCAAGGAGATCAAGCCCCTCTATTAAACCAAACGCACCCGCCGTTTTTTCGGCTGGTGCGTTGTTTTTTGTGAAAAACCGTGTTATTCTGGAGGAAAAGGAGGGATCGGCCATGGAGAACGTCCCTGTCTGCGGGCGCTTTGCCCCCAGCCCCAGCGGGCGGATGCACCTGGGCAACCTGTGCTGCTGCCTGCTGGCCTGGCTGTCCGCCCGCAGCGCCGGGGGGCGCATGGTGCTGCGGCTGGAGGACCTGGACCCCGACCGCTGCCGCCGGGAATACTGCGACCAGGTGATGCGGGACCTGGAGTGGCTGGGGCTGGACTGGGACAACGAGCCGGTGTATCAGAGCCAGCGCAGCGACCTCTACCGCGCCGCTTTTCAGCGGCTGGCTGAGTCCGAACTGGTCTACCCCTGCTACTGCACCCGGGCGGAGCGGCTGGCCGCCTCCGCCCCCCACCGGTCCGATGGGCTGTCGGTCTACAACGGCCGGTGCCGCGCCCTGACGCAGGCGCAGCGGGAGGAGCTCTCCCGCACCCGCCGCCCCGCCTGGCGGGCCATGGTGCCCGACCTGGACGTATCCTTCTCC
>CAKUHX010000030.1 GCA_934659475.1 uncultured Oscillospiraceae bacterium | reverse complement strand
CGGCGGCCACGGGGACGCCCGCGGCCCGGGTGCGCTCCAACACCTCCGGGTGGGCGGCCAGCTCCTCCGCCGGCAGTGAGATCCGGGCGGGGGACAGGGCCAGCAGACCGGAGCTGAGCTGCTCCAGACTTCTGAGAGACAGGGTGAACACCGGCGGCTGGCGCCGGTCCTCATACCGCACGCCGGGGCGGAAAGGCCCGGTGCGGCGCTCTGGCAGGGCCACCCGCTGGCGGGACAGCTCCTCCAGCGCCTGCCGCCGCATGGCGTTCAGGGCGGACAGGGGGACAGACAGCCCCTCGTCCACCCGGGCCAGCACCTTCTGACAGGCGTAGGGGGTGCCCCCGGTGCGGGAGAGCTGGCCCTCCGCCTTCTCCCGGGTCAGGGGGACGTTCACGGCCGGTTCGGGCACGGGGCCCTCCACCGTGACCAGGTGCCCCTCCCTGTCCCGCACCGCCGCCTGGGCTGGCTGTCCGGACAGGATCTGGGCGAAGAACTCCACCGGCTCCTTCCGGTTCTCCCCGTTTTCATAGGTGGCCCGGGCCCGGGCGAACAGCTCCTTGGGCTCCGGCTCCTCCAGGCGCACCCCGAACATATGGGGGCCCTTGCGGTCCATATAGTATCCGTCGGTAAAGCCCTGGCGGGAGAAGGCCAGTTCCAGCTCCTCCAGCTCCTGTCCGGTGGGCTCCCGGTTCTCCTTGATGGCGTTGGCGTAGATGCGGGTGACCACGGCCACATACTCCGGCCGCTTCATCCGCCCCTCCAGTTTGAGGCAGGCCACCCCTATCTTCCTCAGCTCCCGCAGGTGCTGCACCATAGAGGCATCCTTCAGGGACAGGGGACAGCCGTTGGCCTTGCCGTCCCAGCCGTATTTCAGACGGCAGGGCTGGGCGCACAGGCCCCGGTTGCCGCTGCGGCCGCCGATCACGGCGGAGAAGTAGCACTGGCCGGAGTAGCACATGCACAAGGCGCCGTGGCCAAAGGTCTCGATCTCCACGGGGGAGCGGGCGCAGATGTACTCGATCTGGTCCCGGCTCAGCTCCCGGCTGAGCACCACCCGCTGAAAACCCAGATCCGCGCACCGCTTCACCCCGTCCAGGGAGTGGACGGACATCTGAGTGGAGGCGTGAAGGGGCAGGTCGGGGGCGGACTGTTTCAGCATCCGCACCACGCCCAGGTCCTGTACGATCAGGGCGTCTACCCCCATGTCGCTGGCCTGGGCGGCCAGCTGGGCCGCCAGAGGCAGCTCACGGTCGGTCAGCAGCGTGTTCAGGGTCAGGTGGACCTTTACCCCCCGCAGGTGGCAATAAGAAACCGCCTGAGCGGCCTGCTCCGGCGTAAAATTTTTGGCGTTGCGGCGGGCGTTGAAGGCGCCGTATCCGAAATAGACCGCGTCTGCGCCGTTCTGCACGGCGGCCTCCACCGACTCCATAGAGCCAGCGGGGGAGAGCAGTTCCAACATAGCTGACCTCCTGGAGTCGGTAAGAGATACAGGGGCGGGCCGGCGTTACCGCCGGCCGTTCTGCAGCTTGAAGATCTCCCGGCGGCTCTCGGACAGCTGGTCCTCCAGCTTCTTGTTGGTCTCCAGGGCATCCTTGATCTGGCGGCGGAGATTCTCGCTGCTGTCCTGCTCCTTGAAATACAGGTCGGCCATGTTCATGGCGGCCAGCACACAGGCGTCGGCCAGAGACAAGCGGCCGCCGGCGGTCACCTGCTTCAGCTGGTCGTTCACAAATTCGGCGCAGCGGCGGACGTAGGCCGCGTCCTCGGCGGCCACCATGGTGTACTCCTGCCCGGAAATGGTAACGGTGATCTTATTTTTCATAGTGCGACCCTCTCCTGTTCCTGAACTGGCCCCTGCGGGACACAGTACGCCTATATTACTTTGCATTATACCATAGATCGGACAGGAAGAAAATAAAATATCCATGAATTTTCAAGGACGGACGGAAAAAAGCTGGGCCTTTACCTTTGCCGGTTTTTGCGGTAGAATGGAGGACACAGCCTCCGCAGAAAACGGCGGAGCGAGATCAAGGAGAAAGGGGGCGGCGCCCATGTCACAGACCCTGCTGCCGGGCAGCATCGTTGCCATGACCGATCAGGCGGCAGACCGCCTTTTGCGGGCGGACAGCGGCGACGCCGCCCTGCTGTATCTGCGCCTGCTGCGCACGGGCACAGTAAAGGGGCTGAGCTGGTCGGCCCAGCGGCTGGACGACGCCCTGGCCCAGCTGCGCGCCATGGGGCTGGCCCCGGGGGCGCTGCCGGTCAGCGACCCGGCGGCGGGGGACGCCCCCCCGCCGGAGTATGCTCTGGAGGACATCAACCAGGCACTGGAGAGCGGGGACCCCCAGTTCCCCGGCCTGTGTGACGAGGTGGAGCGCCGCCTGGGCCGCAAGCTGACGGCCAACGACCTGAAGATCCTTTACACCCTGTACGACCACCTGGCCATGCCGGCGGAGGTGGTGCTCATGCTGGTGGGCTGGTGCACCGAGGAGATGGAGCGGAAGTACGGCCCCGGCCGCAAGCCCTTTCTGTCTCAGATCCGGAAGGAGGGCTTCGCCTGGGCCCGCCGGGGCATCGACACCATAGAGCAGGCGGAGCGGCACATCCAGCGGCTGAACCGCCTGCGGGGCCGCCAGGCGGAGATCCTGCGCCTGCTGGACATCCCGCCCCGGCCTTTGGTGGAGCGGGAGAAGACCTATATCGCCGCCTGGGACGACATGGGCTTTGACAACGGGGCGATCCGTCTGGCCTATGAAAAGACCATTATGAAGAAGCAGTCCATGGATTGGAGCTACTTAAACGGCATCCTCCGCCGCTGGCATGAGAAGGGCCTGCACACCGCCGAGGCGGTGCAGGCGGGGGACCGGGACCCCAAGGCCGTGCGGGCTGGGGGCCGGACGCCCCCCCCCGCCCCGGCGGAGGAGGAGCGCCGCGCCCGGCAGGATATGGAGCGGATGCGCCGGATGATGGAACAGATGAAGCGGGAGGACAAGTGACATGGCATACGACCCCAATGTGCTGCGCCGGGCCGCCGCCCGGCTGGAGGAGGAGCGCCGCGCCCGGGCCGACCAGACGGAGCGCCGCCGTTTGGCCGCCTATGCCAAGCAGCCCCGGCTGGCCCAGATCGACCGGGAGCTGCGGGCCACCATGGCCGGGCTGGTAGCCGCGTCCCTGCGGAAGGGCGAGCCGGCGGGGGAGGCCATCCGTACCATCCGTGCCCAGAATCAGGACCTGCAGCGGGAGCGGGCGGTGCTGCTGGGGGCCATGGGCCTGCCGGAGGACGCCTTGGATGACAAGCCCGCCTGCCCCAAGTGCGGGGACACGGGCTGGCGGGGGGCGGTGATGTGCGACTGTCTGAAAAAGCTGTGCGCCCAGGAGCAGATCAGCGAACTGTCCAAGCTGCTGGACCTGGGGGAGCAGTCCTTCGACACCTTCCGCCTGGACTACTACAGCCAGACTCTGTGGCCCGGCCGGGGAGTGTCCCCCCGGGAGAACATGGAGCTGGTGTATGAGGTGTGCCTGAATTACGCCGAGAAGTTCGGCCGATTCTACTTCAAAAACCTGTTCCTGTCCGGCGCGCCGGGGCTGGGCAAGACCTTCCTGTCCGCCTGCGTCGCCCGGGCGGTGTCAGAGCAGGGCAGGAGCGTGGTGTACGACACGGCGGGCAGCGTATTCGCCCAGTTTGAAGAGCGCAAGTTCCAGCGGGATCAGGATGACCTGCGTCAGGCCCGGGACGAGACCCGGAGGTATCTCAACTGCGACCTGCTGATCCTGGACGACCTGGGCAGCGAGCTGACCACCCAGTTCACCCAGACCGCCCTGTATGAACTGGTGAACACCCGTCTGGTGGCCGGGCGGAACACGGTGATCTCCTCCAACCTGACCATGGAGGAGGTGGCCCGGCGGTATTCTCCCCAGATCGCCTCCCGCCTGGAGGGGGAGTACCATGTGCTCCACTTCTTTGGGGACGACATCCGGCTGCTGAAGAAAAACCAGATGTAAACACGAAAACGCCGCCTGCATTTAACGCAGGCGGCGTTTTTGGCTTTTTGGGGATAGGGCGCGCAGGGGCGGCCTGCGGCCGCCCGCGGATCGTAAACCCGTAGGATAAGGGGCTGCGCCCCTTATGATTCCCGCGGCCCGGTGGGGGCACCGGGCCCTACTGTAAGAGGCTCCTGTACTCCTCCGTGCCGGACACCCGGCCCACGGCGGACAGGGAGGCGTTTTCAAACCGGAAGATCTCCTGGGCCAGGGCGTGGAGCTGCTCCCGGGTGACGGCCTCATAGCCCGCCAGGGCCTCGTCCACGGTGCGCACCCGGCCATACAGCAGGCGGCTGGCCCCCAGCTGGCTCATGCGGGCCTGCACCGACTCCTGCCCCAGCAGCAGCCCGGCCTTGGCCTGCTCCCGGGCCCGGTCCAGCTCCTCCTGGGTGGGGCCGTGGTCGGCGAAGTCCAGCACCGTCCGGCGGATGGCGTCATAGGCGGCCCGCTCCTGCTCCCGGTTGGCGGCGGTGTAGATGCCCAAAAGGCCGGTGTCCGCGTGGTCGGCCACATAGGAGTAGACAGAGTAGCACAGCCCACGCTTCTCTCGCACCTCCTGGAACAGGCGGGAGGAACAGCCGCCCCCGAAGATGGCGTTCATCAGCTGGATCTGGTACCGCCGGGGGTCCAGATAGTTGGGGGCGGGGAAGGCCAGCAGCAGGTGGTTCTGCTCGATGGCCTTTTTCCTGGCCGTCACCGCCGGGCGGTAGGCGGCGGGCCTGGTGGTGGGAGCCGGCCCGGCCTCCAGGGTGTTCAGGCGGGCGCACAGGCAGTCCACCTGATCCTGGGTGAAGCTGCCCGCCAGAGACACCACGATGTTCCCCGGGCGGTAGTGCTCCTTCTGCCAGGCGCGCAGCCACTCCCCGGTCATGGGGGCCAGGGTGGAGGCCCTGCCCAGGATGGGCCGGGCCAGGGGGGAGCCCTTATAAACCACAGCGGCCAGCCGCTCGCTCACCAGATCCTCCGGGGCGTCCTCGTACATGCCGATCTCCTCCAGCACCACGCCCCGCTCCATCTCCACGTCCTTCTGGTCGAAGCGGGAGGAGAACAGCATGTCCAGAAGCAGGTCGGCCGCCCGATCCAGATGCTCGTCCAGACAGCGGGCGTAGAAGCAGGTGTGCTCCTTGGTGGTATAGGCGTTCACCTGGCCGCCGATGGCGTCCATCTCCCGGGCCAGATCTCCGGCGGAGCGGCGGCCGGTGCCCTTGAACACCATGTGCTCGATGAAGTGGGCCGCGCCGTTCTCCGCCGCCTTCTCGTGGCGGGAGCCCACGCCCACAAAGAACCCCAGGGCGGCGGAACGTACGCCGGGGATAGGCAAGGTCAAGATCGTCGCCCCATTGGGCAAGATCGTGGTCTGATACATGGAGACCTCCAAAATTTTTAATACCTACCACACCCCCGTAGGGCGGCCAAAGGCCGCCCCTCCGAAGGGATGCGGTGTCGTAGGGCCCGATGCCCTCATCGGGCCGCCTATAGGTTTGCAGAACTTGACATTGGGGGAAATATCCCGCAGGGACAAAAGGGGCAGGGATCATACGGACGGTCGTTCCGTAGGGCAAGGGCTCTGCCCTTGCCGCGTTCGGACTTCTCAAAGATCCCCCGCCCGATCACCCCGAGATTATAGCACCGAACGGTGCGCAAGTCCACGGTGGGGTCGAAAAAAGTCGCAGAAAACTCCTTCCTGTTCCGGTATAGCCTTCCTCTGCCCTGTCAAAAATAGGGGACAGAGGTGATGCATTATGAAACGACCCTGGACAGAGCGCCTGGGGGATCTTGTGCTGGGGCGGGGGTTCTACATCGTCCTGGTCCTGTGTGTGGCGGCCATGGGGGTGTCCGGCTACTATCTGATGCGGTCGGCCAGCGGCATGGCCGGGGAGGACCCGGCCAAGTCCGTGACCGGTACGGCCAGCGTCCCGGCCCCCAACGGCGGCGCGGCCCAGACCAAGCCCGACCCCAAGCCGGCCATCCCCACGCCGCCGGTGACCACGAAGCCCGCGCCCCAGCCCGCAAAAACGGAGCCGGAGCCGACAGAGCCGGCAAAGACCGACCCGGCTCCTGCCCAGACCAAGCCGGAGACCCCGTCCCCCAAGCCGGCCCCCGCGGTATATACCTGGCCGGTGAAGGGGGAGGTGCTGCGCACCTTCAGCGTGGAGACCTTGAGCTATGACGCCACCATGCGGGACTGGCGGGCCCACGCGGGGCTGGACATCTCCGCGGTGGAGGGCACCCTGGTATCCGCCATGCGGGGCGGAACGATCCATGACGTGTACGACGACGATATGATGGGCACCACCGTGGTCATCGACCACGGGGACGGCATGGTCAGTGCCTACAGCGGTCTGGCCGCCAAGCCCCCGGTGTCCACCGGCGACCAGGTGGACGCGGGGAGCACCATCGGCTCCGTGGGCAAGCCCCCCCTGGGGGAGAGCGCCCTGACCCCCCACCTGCACCTGTCCCTGGCCGTAGACGGGGTGGACACTGACCCCCTGGAGTATCTGCCGCAGAACTGAACGAGACCAGCAGGACGCCCCGCCGAAAGGCGGGGCGTCCTGCTGTGTAAAAGGTGTATTTTCAGCCTTGTGGGGGACGCGGGGGCGGTCAGAAGGCGGACTCCTCCGGGATGAAGTGCTCCCGGATGTAGGCGGCGAAGCGGGTCGAGGCGAAGGACCTGCTCTATGGGGCGGCCATTGGCTGCGGCTTTTTCTGCGTTATGACGGCGGATATGTACGCCCTGCGCATCGCCCCGGCCTCTACCGTGTCTTTTCTGGAGAACACGGCCATCATCCTTGTCCCGCTGGTGCAGGCGGCGCTGCTGCGCCGCCGTCCGGGGCGGCAGGAGCTGCTGCCCGCGGGACTGGCCCTGCTGGGGGTGGCCTGCCTGACTCTGCGGGGCGGCGTGGCTGGCGTGGGCCGGGGAGAGCTGCTGGCGATGACGGCGGCCCTGTTCTATACGGCGGTGATCCTGCTCACCGGCCTGCTGTCCCGCCGAGGGGACCCGCTGGTCATGGGGGTTGCCCAGGTGGGAACCATCGCCCTGCTGGCGACCGGGGCGTCCCTCCTGTTCGAGACGCCCCGCCTGCCCCAGACCGGCCGGGAGTGGGGCAGCATTCTGGCGCTGGCCCTGGTGTGCAGCTGCTTCGGCTTTACCTTCCAGCCCATGGCCCAGCGGCGCATGCCCGCCCAGCGGGCAGCTCAGTTCTGTGCCATCGGGCCTTTGAGCGCATCGACTCTGAGTGCGGTGTTCTATCATGAGCGGTTTGGCCCCGTGGGCCTGGCCGGCGCGGGTCTGATCCTGGCGGCGATCCTGCTTCAGGGCGGCAAACAGCCGGAACGGGCGGCGGCCCCGGGAAAGGAAAGACCTGCGTAAATGAAATGGCCTCCTGTGAAAAACAGGAGGCCGCCTTTTATTTTGCGCTTTTTTGCCCCCACACGGAGCACAGCACCGCCCCCAACAGCAAAATGTTGCCGCAGAAGTACAGCCACACCAGCAGGATGATCAGAGAGGCCAGCGAGCCGTATACCAGGGCGTATCGGGAGGACATGCCGATGAACCAGGAGAACACCGCCGAGCTGCCCACCATGGCCAGAGCGGTGACGGCGGAAAAGCCCCACAGCCCCCGGCGGGACACCCGCTCCTTTGGGATGCCCAGGCGGTACACTGCCGCCACCAGCAGCAGGACGAAGCAGAACAGCAGCAGATACCGGGTCCAGCGCCACAGGTGGGACAGCAGGGACAGGGGGATCAGCTCCAGCAGCTGCCGGGGCAGCAGCTCCTCCAGCATGTGGAAGAACCAGTCGCCGGTGAGCACTACCACTACGGACAGATACATGGTGGGCAGGAACAGGGCGGACAGGATGAAGCTGAGGAGCAGGCGGCGGAAGCCGTCCCGGCAGGGGGCGGCGAACAGGTCGTCCATGGTCTGAAGCAGGGTGCGCAGCCCCGCAGAGGCGCACATGAGGATGGTGAACAGGCAGGCCAGCAGCAGGGTGGAGGACTGGGTGGCCGCGGCGTAGTTCAGGTAGTCCAGGATGGTGGACAGGGCGGCGGTGGGCAGGAACTGGCTCAGCCCGGCCAAGATCTGCTCCAGATCCAGATGGAGCGAGCCGATGAGGAAGTTGGCGCACATGAGCAGGGGGAACAGGGTGAGCACCAGAAAGTAGGACAGGGCGGCAGCGGAGCGGGCCACGCCGTAGCGGCCATAGGCGTCCGCCATGCGCAGGCCCAGGTCCACCGGCGGCAGGCCCAGCAGACGGCGAAGCATAGGGATCCCTCCTTTCCGGGTAGTTCTTGTGTGGACAAACGACCCCTTCATTCCCAATATCGTTTCATTAAACTGAAAACGGTCATTCCGAGGCAGTGACCGATGTCACTGCCGTGGGAATCCGTATCCCAAAGGTTTAGAAAACGGATTGCCGCGCCAGTTTGCGAACTGGCTCGCAATGACAAAATCTTAACCGGGAAGAATTAGAAAGATAGAAAAAAGCCGTCTGACCTATCAGACGGCTTTTACTCTGTTTGCGTGCATCAGGCCAGCTTGTTCAGCTTGATGGTCATGCTGCTCTTCTTGTTGGCGGCATTGTTCTTGTGCACCAGACCCTTGGCAGCGGCCTGATCCATGGCCTTGACAGCCACCTTGTAAGCGATATCGGCCTCGCTGCGGTTGCCTTCCGCCACCGCGGCGTCAAACTTCTTCATGTGGGTCTTCAGCGCGGACTTAGCGGCCTTGTTCTGCATGGCCTTGGTCTGGGCGACCAGCACACGCTTCTTGGCAGACTTGATATTCGGCAAACCAAACACCTCCTCCGATGTTACATCGTAAAATAAGCACAATATTCCTGTGCAGATATGAATTGTACCATGAAGGCGGAAAAAAATCAACTGTTTTTTTGAAAAAATCCCGGAAAATTGAATGGAGCGGGCGGTGTCGCAAAAAATAGGGGAGCAGGCCGCAGGGCCACACAAGATATAGTCGAAAAAGGGGGACACGAGAGATGAGCAGCCCGATCAGGACGGATCTGGCCCTGGAGGCCAGAGAACTTTGGCAGCAGAGCGCGGGGCAGACCACGAAATTAGAGGGGGTGCGGGCCCGGGAGGGGGAGCGGTTTGGCCTGCCGGTCACGGTGGTGGAGGTGCTGGACGAGCGGGGGGAGAAGGCCCTGGGCAAGGGCCGGGGCACCTATGTGACGGTGGAGCTGTTTGGCCTTGCCCGGCGGGAGAAGGCGGTGTTCGCCCGGTCGGTCCGGGCGGTGGCGGAGCAGCTGCGGGGGCTGCTGGGGGAGCTGAAGGGGGACGACTGTGTGCTGGTGGCGGGGCTGGGCAACCGGGCCATCACCCCGGACTGCATCGGGCCGGAGGTCTGCCGCCACACCCTGGCCACCAGGCACCTGCTGGAGCAGCTGCCGGAGCAGTTTGCCGGTTTCCGCCCGGTGGCGGTGCTGACCCCCGGGGTGCTGGGCACCACGGGGATGGAGAGCGGCGAAACGGTGAAGGCGGTATGCGCCGCCCTGCGCCCCGCCAGGGTCGTCGTGGTGGATGCCCTGGCCTGCCGGGGGGTGGAGCGGCTGTGCAGCACGGTGCAGCTGACCGATGCGGGCATCGCCCCCGGCTCCGGGGTGGGCAACCGGCGGGCTGCCCTGGACCGGGAGAGCCTGGGGATCCCGGTGGCGGCCATCGGGGTGCCCACGGTGATCGATGGGGCCACCCTGGCCGCCGACCTGACCGGGCAGGCGGTGCCGGAGGGGGCTCCGGGGCGGGAACTGCTGGTCACCCCCCGGGACATCGACAGCCGGGCGGCGGACATCGCCAAGGTGATCGGCTACGCCATCGATCTGGCGCTGCACCCGGGGGTGGAGCTGGAGGAACTGGAACTGCTGCTCAGCTGAGGGAATAACAGGGAGAGGGCCGGGACAGAATAGATCTGTATCCAGTGCCGCACCCCGGACGGGGGCAAAAGAGATCAGGAAAGGATGTGGGGGCCATGGTAAAGGGGATCACCCGTCAGGTCATATTAGTCAAGTCGCCCGACCCGAAGCTGTTTGAGGAGGCCATTTTTATCGTGCGGGAAGAGGCGTTGCAGCGGGAGGGCGTCACCGCCGACCAGGTGATCCGCCAGGCCCGCCAGACAGCCGACGGTTATTTGAAGGGCCACCGGCGGCAGGAGGGGCGCAGCTGGCCCGGCCCCCTTTGGGGCGCCCTGGGGGCCCTGGCTGCCAGCGCCCTGTGGTGCGTGTGGCTGTTTTTGGTATAGGGGGTTCCCCCTTATGGCCCCCGGGCAGAAAGCTCCCCTTGTGAAAGGGGGGAGGGCCACGAAGTGGCGGGGGGATCCTTGCAAAAGGATACCATAAACGGGATCCCCCAGTCACCGCCTTACGGCGGTGGCAGCCCCCTTTTGCAAGGGGGCCTTTTATGCGTCCTATGATCAGCAAGGGCCGATGTCCCCATCCGCCCCTAGCTCCTTCCCCAAATTTTAAGAAAATCTTGATCTCTTTCGCAGGGGTATCGTAATAACTGTATGGTACACTTCATACACCTCCTCCTTCCGGAGGGGGTGTATTTTTGCTTCATCACGGAGGAGGGGAAACGCTATGTCTGAAATTTTAAGGGTGACCGACCTGGTCAAGGTCTACGGCCGGGGCGGCGCGGCTGCCCGGGCGCTGGACGGGGTGTCCCTGTCCCTGGAGGAGGGGGACTATACCGCTGTCATGGGGCCCTCCGGCTCCGGCAAGACCACCCTGCTCAACTGCATCTCTACCATCGACCGGCCCACCGGCGGCTCCATTCTGGTGGAGGGGAAGGAGCTGACCCGGCTGAAGGGGAAGGAACTGTCCCGCTTCCGCAGGGAGAAGCTGGGCTTCATCTTTCAGGACTGCAACCTGCTGGACACTCTGACGGCCTTTGAGAACATCGCCCTGGCCCTGTCCATCACCCGGGCCCCCGCCGGACAGATCTCCGGCCGGGTGCGGGAGATGGCCGGGCTGCTGGGCATCGGGGACTGTCTGGACAAGTATCCCTATCAGATGTCCGGCGGCCAGCAGCAGCGCTGCGCGGCCGCCCGGGCCATGGTGACCCACCCCGCCCTGGTGCTGGCGGACGAGCCCACGGGGGCGCTGGACTCCAAGTCGGCCAAGATGCTGCTGGAGCGGCTGGAGGTGCTGAACCGGGAGCGGGGGGCCACCGTCCTGATGGTCACCCACGACCCCTTTACCGCCAGCTGCTGCCGCCGGGTCGTATTTCTGCAGGATGGACAGCTCTTTACGGAGCTGCGCCGGGAAAACAGGGACCGCCGTACCTTCTTCGGGGAGATCATCGCCGTCATGTCCCGGCTGGGAGGTGAGCTGGACTATGTTCTGTAAGCTGGCGGCCCGGAACGTGCTCCGCTCCGTGCGGGACTACGGGGTCTATCTGCTCACGCTCACCTTCGGGGTGTGCCTGTTTTACACCTTCAATGCCATCGAGGGCCAGGGGGTCATGGCCTACCTGGCCGCCGCCCAGAGCGACATGGTGCGGGTGATCCAGATCCTGATCGACGTGTTTTCCGTGTTCGTGTCGGTAGTGCTGGCCTGCCTTATCGTGTACGCCGACCGCTTTCTCATGCGCCGGCGCAAGCGGGAGCTGGGCACCTGCCTGATCCTGGGCATGAGCCAGGGGCAGGTGTCCCGGATGCTGTTTCTGGAGACGGGGCTGATCGGCTTGGTCTCCCTCCTGCTGGGTCTGGGCCTTGGGGTAGGGGCCTCTTACGGCCTGTCCGCTCTCACTTTATCCATGTTCCAGATGGATGCCTCCCTGCTGGCTTTGAGCTTTTCCGTCAGGGCGGCGGGGAAAACGGCCCTGTATTTCGGGCTGATCTTCCTGCTGGTCATGGCCCTGAACGGGGTGCAGGTGGCCCGGGCCAGGCTCATCGACCTGCTCCAGGGGGAGCGGCGGAACGAGGAACTGAAGCCTGTCTCCCTGAAGCGGACGGAGGTGCAGTTCTGCGCGGGGGTGCTCTGCCTGCTGGCGGCTTACGCCATCCTGCTGGGCTTCGGCATGGCCGTCGCCGTGGCGGTGCTGCCCATCTGCATCCCCATGCTGGCCCTGGGCACCGCGGGCACCCTGCTGATCTTCAGATCTCTGTCCGGCTTTGTGCTGCGGCTGGTGCGCAGCCGCCCTGGGCTGTACTACCGGGATCTGAACATGTTCACTCTGCGCCAGTGGATCAGCCGGGTACACACCGCCTATCTGTCCCAGACGGTGATCTGTATCCTTCTGCTGCTGGCCATCGGCATCACGGCAAGCTCCATCGGTCTGAACTCTACCCTGAACGGCCAGACCGACCGGCAGGCTCCCTTCGACCTGTCCGTGCAGTATCAGGGGGCTGACCAGACCGGGCCCATCGACTTTCCCGCCCTGTTGGGGGAGCGGGGGGTGGCCTCTGACCGCTTTACATGGCAGGAGAGCGTCACCTTCTATTATAACGATCCGGCGATCACCGGGGTGGAGGACGTGAGCGCCGCTGTCCGCCTGTCCGATCTGGACGGCTTGCGGGCCAGGGCGGGAATGAGCGCCTACAGCGGCGCGGTGCCCGGGGAGCTGACGGACTGGGAGTCGATCCCCGTCACTGGGGATCTGGGCCTGAGCTGCGCCGTGATCCCCGATGAGATGGCCCAGCAGCTGAAGGTGCGGCGGCAGATCTGGTCGGCGGACTACGCCGGGGATGCTGCGGAGACGGAGCAGGCGGTGGCGGATGTCCTGCAGGCGCTGTCTCGGGACTATGT
The DNA here is from genome assembly GCA_934659475.1 of uncultured Oscillospiraceae bacterium. Classification (GTDB taxonomy): domain Bacteria; phylum Bacillota; class Clostridia; order Oscillospirales; family Oscillospiraceae; genus Lawsonibacter. Next base: position 747 of record CAKUHX010000030.1, on the reverse strand, counting down.
TGGCCTGCGGCTGAACAGCCGGCAGCAGATCTACGCCGGAATCATGGGCAGCAAGATCCTGGCCCTGTTCCTGGGGCTGTATCTGGGCTTTACCTTCCTGCTGGCCGCGGCGGCGGTGCTGGCCCTGCAGCAGCTGAGCCAGGGGGCGGACAATACGAAGCGCTACCGCACTCTCCGCCGCCTGGGGGCGGAGGAGGGGATGGTGGGCCGCTCCGCCGTGCAGCAGGTGGCGCTGGCCTTCTTGCTGCCCCTGGCTCTGGCCCTGATCCACTCCGCGGTGGGCATGAAGGCGGCCAACGACGTGATCGCCATGGCGGGCCAGCTGAACGTGGGGGAGAGCACTGTGGCTACCGCCCTTGTGCTGCTGTTGGTATACGGGGGTTACTTCCTGGCTACCGCGCTGGCCTGCCGGAGGATGGCGATAAGGAATTGAATGCCCGCTGGCGGGCCGCTGGGGACGGCGCCCCACACACATGATCGTGGGCCTTGCCCGCATAGGGCAAGGGTCCTGCCCTTGCTGGGGGATCTTGATACCGCCCGCCCACCCGCTTTTGGTATAGAGCCCCTCAGGCGGCCACAGGCCGCCCCGACAGAATGCATCTCATAGGATCTGTCATCCACGGCATAAAAGCACCGGGGGCCGCTTTTCAGCGGCCCCCGGCCAGCCCATCGAAAAAGCCCTCCCGCAGGGAGTTCCGCCGCCCGCAGGCGGCGGAATAGAACTTTGATCCGTCATTTCCGCCGACA
>CAKUHX010000029.1 GCA_934659475.1 uncultured Oscillospiraceae bacterium | reverse complement strand
AGAGTACCTTGTTTAACGCCATTTCCGGGGCCTTCCTGCCCGACGCGGGCACGGTGACGCTGGACGGTATGGACATGACCGAGTGGCCCGACTACAAGCGCAGCAAGTATATCGGGCAGATGTTCCAGGACCCCATGCGGGGGACGGCACCCAATATGACGATTGAAGAGAATCTGGCGCTGGCCTATTTGCGGGCCAACGGGCGGATGTCCCCCTTTTCTGTGGTCACGAAGGCGGACCGGGAGCGGTTCCGGGAGCAGCTGGCCCGGCTGGGGCTGGGATTGGAGACCCGCATGTCCCAGCCTGTTGGACTGCTTTCGGGCGGTCAGCGTCAGGCCCTGACCCTGCTGATGGCCACGGTGGTCACACCGAAGCTGCTGCTGCTGGATGAACACACCGCCGCCCTGGACCCCGCTACGGCGGAAAAGGTACTGGCGCTGACGGAGGAGATCGTGGCCAAGGATAACATCACCTGTATGATGATCACCCACAATATGCAGTCGGCGCTGGAGCACGGCAGCCGCACCATCATGATGGACCGGGGCGGCATCATTCTGGATGTGGCCGGGCAGGAGCGGGCCGCTCTGGGAGTGGCCGACCTGCTGGAGCGCTTCCGCCAGGTGGCGGGCAGCATGCTGGACAACGACCGCATCCTTCTGTCCTGAATACGCAGTCTTTCCCCGTCCGCACAGCGGACGGGGATCTTTTATCCCGTGAAAAAGTCCTTTCTATGTCCCTTTTCCTATGCTACAATAGATATAGAAAACAGAGGAGAGGAGATGTGCCCATGCTGAAGCTGATCCTGGGCAGGGCGGGCAGCGGCAAGACCACCGCAGTGATCGGCCGCATCTGCAGGGCGGGGCAGGAACGCCCCCAGCTGCTGCTGGTGCCTGAGCCCCAGTCCCACGAGACGGAGCGGGCCCTGTGTGCCGCGGGCGGGGACGGCATCAGCTTATACGCCGAGGTGCTGTCCTTCCGCCGCCTGGGGGACCGGGTGCTGTCCCAGCTGGGGGGGATCGCGGCGCCCGAACTGGACGGCGGCGGCCGCATCCTGCTGATGCACCGGGCGGTGAAGGAGAGCCTGCCCGCCCTGACGGTATACGCCCGCCCCTCCCGCCGCCCGGCCTTTCTCAAGGCCCTGCTGGCCACGGCGGATGAACTGAAGAGCTGTCAGGTCCTGCCGGAGCAGCTGTTGAAGGCAGGGGAGGAGACGGCCGGCAGCGATGGAGAGAAGCTGCACGACCTGGGGTTGATCCTGTCCGCCTATGACGGCCTGACCGGGCAGATCGCCCTGGACCCCCGGGACCGCCTGACCCGGGCGGCGGAGAAGCTGACGGGCAGCGGCTGGGCCGCCGGGAAGGATGTGTGGCTGGACGGCTTTACAGACTTCACTCCCCAGGAACTGGCGGTGCTACGCCCTCTGCTGCGGCAGAGCGGGAGCGTCACCGTCACCCTCACCTGCGACAAGCAGGAGGAGGACGAGGACGGAACGGGCATTTTCTCGCCCGCCCGGCGCACCTCCGCCCGGCTGCTGCGCCTGGCCCGGGAGGAGGGCGTGGGGACGGAGGTGGAGCATCTGACCGCCCCCGCCGGGGTGCGTGCCCCCGGGCTGGAGGCGGTGGAGGCCCATCTCTTTGGGCCGCTGCCCCTTGCCCCCGTCCCCTGCGGCGGAGCGGTGGAGCTGTTTGCCGCCCTGTCCCCCAGGTCAGAGGTGGAGTGGACGGCGGCCCGCATCCGGGCCCTGGTGCAGTCGGGGCAGTACCGCTACCGGGACATCGGCGTGGCCGCCCGCTGCTATGGCAGCTACCGGGAGTTGGTGGAGACGGTGTTCCCCCAGTACGGAGTGCCGGTGTTCTCCGCCGCTATGAGCGACATTTTGGAAAAGCCGGTGCTGGCTATGGTCACCGCCGCCCTGGACACCGTGTCCGGCGGCTACAGGTACGAGGATCTGTTCCGCTGTCTCAAGACCGGCCTGACCAATTTGCCGGAGGATGACCGGGACGTGCTGGAAAACTATGCCCTGAAATGGGACCTGCGGGGCGGCAAGTGGACCCAGGAGCGCCCCTGGACCTTCCATCCCCGGGGCTACGGCCTGCCCTGGACGGCGGAGGACGAAGCGCTGCTGGCCCGGGTGGACAAGCTGCGGCGGCAGGTGGCGGAGCCTCTGGAGCAGCTGCGCCGGGGGGCGGACCGCACCGGCGCGGGCCGTGCCATGGCCCTGTACCGCTTTTTAGAGCGGGTGGGGCTGCCGGAAAAGCTGGAGCAGCGGGCATCCCGTCTGGAGGAGCAGGGACAGGCCGCCCTGGCCGAGGAGTACCGCCAGCTGTGGGAGATCCTGTGCGGAGGGCTGGATCAGTGTGCCCAACTGTGCGGGGAGGAGGAGCTGGAACTGGAGGAGTTCTCCCGCCTGTTCCGGCTGGTGCTGTCTCAGTACGATGTGGGCACCATCCCCGTGTCCCTGGACCGGGTGTCGGCGGGGGAGACCACCCGCCAGACCGGTCACCGGGTGAAGGTCCTGTTCCTGCTGGGGGCGGACGACGCGTCCCTGCCCCAGACGGGCACGGCTCCGGGGCTGCTGTCAGAGGATGACCGCACCCTGCTGTCCTCCTACGGCCTGGAGCTGGGGCCCAACGGCCGAGATCTGCTGTACCGGGAGATGACGACCATCTATCAGACCTGCGCCCGGCCCACGGAGAAGCTGATCCTCACCTGGCCCGCCCAGGGGGAGGGGGGCGAGGAGCGCCGGGCCAGTTTTGTGGCGGAGCGCCTGCGGCTGCTGTTCAGCGACCTGACGCCCGTTCGGGAGGAGAGCCTGAACGGCGCCTTTCGCCGTACGGCCCCCCTGCCGGCCCTGGAGCAGGCGGGGCGGGACCCCGCCCTGCGGCGGGCGCTGGCGAGCCTGCCGGAGTATGCGGGGCAGGCCCAGCGGGTGGAGCAGGCGGAGAGGTGGCAGCGGGGCAGCCTGTCCCGCCCGGCGGTGGACCGGCTGTACGGCCAGAAGGTGTCCATGTCTGCCTCCCGCATGGACAAGTACAAGTCCTGCCACTTTTCCTATTTCATGCGCTATGGCCTTCAGGCCGAGCCCAGAAAGCCAGCGGGCTTCTCCGCTCCGGAGTATGGCACCTTCGTCCACTATGTGCTGGAGCACGTTCTGAGGGACAACGCCCAGCTGCTGGACGCCCCCCAGTGGGGAGAGACGGAACGTGCCGCCCTGAACAGCGCCGTAGATGCCGCGGTAGAGCGCTATGTGCGGGAGGAACTGGGCGGTCTGGAGCAGCAGAGCGACCGCTTCCTGTACCTGTTCCGCCGCCTGCTGCGGCCGGTGCGGGCGGTGGCGGCCAACGCGGTGGAGGAGCTGCGCTCCTCCAGCTTCCGGCCCATCTCCTTCGAGCTGGGCTTCGCCAAAAACGGCCCCCTGGCCCCGGTGGAGTTCACCGTGGACGGGATCACTCTGTCCATTTCTGGCTTTGTAGACCGGGTGGACGGCTGGGTGAAGGATGGAAAGCTGTACCTCCGGGTGGTGGACTACAAGACCGGGCGGAAGTCTTTCGACCTGACGGAGGTGTTCCACGGTCTGGGCCTTCAGATGCTGCTGTATCTGTTCACCCTGAAGGATCGGGGAGAGAAGTTCTATGGAGCCCCTGTGGAGGGGGCCGGAGTGTTCTACCTCCCCGCCCGGGACGTGATCGTCCGGGGAAGCCGGGACATGAGCGACGCCGCTTGGCAGAAGGCGGTGGACAAGGAGCTGGTGCGCAAGGGGCTGGTGCTGTCCGACCCTGCAGTGCTGGCCGCCATGGAGCACCCGGGGGAGGATGGCTTCCGCTTTCTGCCCCTGAAGGTGTCAAAGACCTCCGGTGCCGTCACCGGGGACGCCCTTGTGTCCGCCGAGCGGCTGGGCCGCCTGGGCGGACACATCCAGCGGGTGCTGGAGGAGATCTGCCATGAGCTGGCCGGGGGCAGCATCGCCGCCGACCCCTTCTGGCGGGGAGAGCAGAAAAACGCCTGCCTGTACTGTGATTACGCCGCCGCCTGCCAGTTTGAGGAGGGCCGGGGGGGCGACTGCCGCCGCTGGCTGACCAAGCTGGACAGCGGCGCCTTCTGGCAGAAGATCGAAGAGGAACAGAGAGAGGAGGAGAGCGGCCATGCCCTTCCCGCTGACTGAGGAACAACAGAAGATCGTAGACGACCGGGGGGGACAGCTGCTGGTGTCCGCCGCTGCCGGCTCCGGCAAGACCCGGGTGCTGGTGGAACGGCTGATGGACCGGGTCACCCGGGAGGGAGAGGATATTGACCGCTTTCTGGTCATCACCTATACCAAGGCTGCGGCAGCAGAATTGCGGGGGCGGATAGCCCAGGAACTGTCCGCACGTCTGGCCCAGACGCCGGGGGACCGCCGTCTCCGCCGCCAGTCCACGCTCATCTATCAGGCCCCCATCTCCACCATCCACTCCTTCTGCGCTGACTTGCTGCGGGAGAACAGCCATCTGCTGGAGCTGGACCCCGACTTCCGCCTGTGCGACGAGGGAGAGGGACTGGCCATCCAGGCCCAGGTGCTGGAGGAGGTGCTGGAGCGGCAGTATGTGGACATGGCGCCCGACGGCCCCTTTGCCCGGCTGGTGGACACCCTGTCCGCCGGGCGGGACGACAGTCGCCTGGCCGCCATCGTGCTGGACATTTTCGGCCGCATCCAGAGCCACCCCAGACCGGAGCAATGGCTGGAGGAGCAGCGGGCGCTGTGGCGGCGGCTGGACAGCATAGTCGGGGCGGAGGACACCCCTTGGGGCGCGCTGCTGCTGGAGCAGGTGCGCCGCCAGGCCGAGGCCAGTGCGGGACAGCTGAAGCAGGCTTTGGAGCTAAGCCGTCAGGACGAGCTGCTGGCCCAGAACTACGCCCCGGGGCTGGAGCAGACCGCGGCGGAGACGGAGGAACTGATCTGGGCCGCCGGGCGGGGGTGGGACGCCGCCCGGGGACTGCTGCCGGTGTCCTTCCCCAAGGCGGGGGCCAAGCGCAAGCGCCATCAGCCCGCGGATGAGGCGCGGGCCGCCGCCGTCACCGAGCAGGTGAAGGCCCTGCGCACCACCGCCAAGAAGCGGCTGGACGGGCTGTGCGCCCTTCTGGACGGGGACAGCGGAGAGAAGCTGGACGAGCTGAAGCAGGTGCGTCCGGCGGTGCTGGCCCTGCTGGAGCTGGTGGGGGAGTTCTCCCGGGCCTACGCCGGAGAGAAGGCCCGCCGGGGCGTGCTGGATTTCTCTGATCTGGAGCACCTGTCCGTCCGCCTGCTGTGGGACGGCCACGGGGCCACCGACCTGGCCCGCCGGTGCGCCCAGCGGTATGCCGAAGTGATGGTGGACGAGTATCAGGACACCAACCAGGTGCAGAACGTGATCTTCAACGCCATCTCCGATGACGGGCGAAAGCTGTTCCAGGTGGGGGACGTGAAGCAGTCCATCTACCGCTTCCGTCTGGCCGACCCCACCATCTTTTTGGAGAAGTACCGCCGCTTTGCCGACGGCGATCAGGCGGAGGAGGGACAGCCCCGCCGCCGGGTACTGTCCCGGAACTTCCGCTCTCAGCCCCCGGTGCTGGAGGGCTGCAACGACCTGTTCCGAAACATTATGTCAACTGAACTGGGGGAGCTGGACTACACCGATGATCAGGCCCTTGTCCCCGGCCTTTCCGGAGCCGGAGAGCAACAGCCGGTGGAGCTGGACGCGGTGGATCTGTCCTGTCTGGGGGAGATGGCCCAGGAGGACCGGGAGGACAAGGACCTGCTGGAGGCCCGGCTGGCCGCCCGGCGCATTCGTCAGATGCTGGACGCGCCGATGCTGGTGGGACAGGGGGAGGAGGCCCGGCCCCTGACCCCGTCGGACGTGATGCTCCTGCTGCGCAGTCCGGGCAAGGTGCTGCCCCAGTATATCCGCGCCCTGGAGGAGCAGGGCATCCCCTGGAGCGCCGAGGTGGGCGACGACTTTTTCCAGTCCACCGAGGTGAGCGTGGCCCTGTCCCTGCTGGAGGTCGTGGACAACCCCCGGCAGGATGTGGCCCTCATCGCCGCCCTGCGCTCCCCAGTGTATGGCTTTACCGGGGATCAGCTGGCCCTGATCCGGGCGGGGCACAGCGGAGATTTCTACTCCGCCGTGACCACCGCCGCCCGGGAGGGGGACGAGCCGTGCCGGAGGTTTCTGGAGGAGCTGGAGCAGCTGCGCTTCGGCATGGGGGACCGCACCTGCCGCCAGCTGATCTGGCACATCTATCAGCGCACCAACCTGCTGGGCCTGTTCTCCGCCATGGACCCCAGCGGCAGGCGGCGGGACCATCTGCTGGCCCTGTACGCCCTGGCCGGACAGCTGGAGGATGCCGGCTGCACTACCCTCTTCCAGTTCCTGCTGCGCCTGCAGCGGATGAGGGAGTCGGGCAAGGATCTTAAGCTGCCTGCCGCCGGCCGGGGGGGAGAGGGCGTGTCTATCCTGTCCATCCACCGCTCCAAGGGCCTGGAGAAGCCGGTGGTGCTGGTGTGCGGCCTATACCGCCTGTTCAATACCAGCGATTTTAACCGCCCGGTGCTGTTCCACCCGGAGTACGGCGTGGGCCCCCGGGGGCTGGACGAGGGACGGATGGTGGAATACCCCACCCTGGCCCGCCAGGGAGTGGCCCTCCAACTGCGCCGTGAGCTGCTGGCGGAGGAGTTGCGTCTGCTCTATGTGGCCATGACCCGGGCCCGGGACAAGCTGATCCTGACCATGGGCCTGCCCCGGGGGAGAAAGACGGTGGAGAGCCTGCGGGACGGGCTGTCCCTGCCTCTGGACCCCACGGTGCTGGGGGAGGCCCCCTGTCCCGGCCAGTGGGTGCTGCTCCACGCCCTGACCCGCCCCGAGGGGGCCGCCCTGCGGGATGGCATCGCCCTGCCGGAGGTGGCCGCATCAGGGCTGGGAACGTCCTGGGACATCCGCTGGGAGGATGGGGCGTCCCTCCAGGAGGCCGGCGCTGCCGACGCTCCCGGGAACGGGGGAGAGGACAGGGAGGAGGAGCCAGTTTCCCTGTCCGCCCTGGCCTGGCAGTATCCCCACGGCGGGGCGGTGGACATGCCCTCTAAGCTCACCGCCACCCAGCTGCGCCGGGACGGGGCCATGCCTGTCCGTGAGGAGGAGCCGGAGAACAAGGCCCCCGGCCGCCGCCAGGGCGTGCGTCCCCGCTTCGTCACCCAGCAGACCGGCCTGACCCCCGCCCAGCGGGGCACCGCCCTGCATATGGCGATGCAGTATTTGCCGGTGCATGGGGCTCATGACGAGGGGACCATCCGTGCAGAACTGGAACGGCTGGTGTCCGGCGGCTTTCTCACTCCGGAGCAGGGGGAGGCGGTAAAGCCGGAGAAGCTGGCGGCCTTCTACCGTTCGCCCCTTGGAAAGGCTGTGGAGCGAGCCGGGATGTGCCGGCAGGAGTTCAAATTCTCCGTGCTGGTGCCGGCGGAGGACTACCGCCCGGGGACGGAGGGGGAGCAGGTGCTCCTCCAGGGCGTCATCGACTGCTGGTTCCAGGATGAACAGGGCATCACCGTTCTGGACTTCAAGAGCGACCACCTGTCCCCCGGACAGGAGAAGAGCCGGGGGGAGGAGTACCGCCCCCAGCTGGAGGCCTATGCCCGGGCCCTGTCTGCCATCCTGGACAGGCCGGTCAGCCGGAAGGTGCTGTGGTTCTTCGCCACGGATACCGCAGTGGAGCTGTGATAGAAATAACAAGGACCCCACCCGCAAAGCGGGTGGGGTCCTTGTTTTTCATTGGTTCAGCGGAAGTAGATCATGGGGTCCCCGGGGGGATCGGCGGGCTCCACGCGCTCGGCGTACAGCACCACCCCCTGGGCGGTGTAGACCGGGGAGTACTCCCAGGCGATCTTGGCTGTCACCGTGACCCAGGTGCCCTTTTTCAGGGTGCGGGCCTTGTCATACTTGCACAGGAAGCCGAAAAAGCGCACATCCTCCTCGCAGCAGGTCATGGCGTTGCGGCCGGGGATGAAGGTCCCCTTGGGCAGACGGCCGCTGGTCATGGCCAGGGCCTTGAAGGTGATGGTCTTGCCGGTGTACTTCTCCGGGGCGTCCTGGATGTCCAGATACCAGATGCCGTAGTCGTCGTCCTCAAGCTGGATGTGGTCGCCGTCCAGGTCGTAGGGCAGGATGTCCTCTACCTCCAGCTCTTCGCCCTTTGCGTCCTCGAATACGATCTCCGTCTGGCGGTTCACCGCGCGGATGGAGCGCTTCCAGGCTGACAGATCCATGTCCGAGGTACAGCGGTTGAACAGCACCATGTCCGCCTCGCTCACTGCGTCCATCATCATAGAAGCCATGTTGGCCCGGTACATCTCGAAGGTGGTGCCGTCGATCACATGGATGGCCTGGTAAAGGCCCCAGTTCTTGGGCAGCTTCAGGTCCCGCAGCACCTGGATGGGCCACATGCCGTTGTACTCGAACAGCACCCGCTCGGGCTGATACCGGCGGTCGACCTCCACCAGAAAGTCGTGGGTCAGCTGCTCCGGCTCCTCCACGGGGACCAGGCGGCAGTTGCGGGCGGACAGCTGCTGCTGGTCGTACTCCACCTCGCCGTCCTCGCAGCGCACCAGAACGGTGCGCTGGCCGTCGTTGAAGTAGTCCATGCCCAGAGTATCGATGAGCAGGGTGGTCTTGCCGCTGTCCAGAAAGCCGGTGATCAAGTAAATAGGGATACGGGGATCACTCATCGCTCCTCACCTCACGCCAGCAGGAACAGCTTCTCCAGCCCGTCCTCGTTCAACTCAGAGCCGATAACGCACAGGCGGCCGGTGTAGTCGGCGGCGCCCTCGCGGATCTCGAACTCGCCAGGCACCAGGTCGAAGTGCAGCCACACGTCCTGGTCGGCGCAGGGCACCATGCCCTTGGCCCGCAGGATCACGCCGTACCGGTCGGTCATGGACAGGTCAGCCAGGATGTCCTGCAGCTCCTCACGGCTGTACTTGCGGGTGGTCTCACGGCCCCAGGAGGTGAATACCTCGTCGGCGTGGTGATGGTGGTGCTCATGGTCGTGGCCGTGATCATGGTGGAGGTTCAGGCTGGTGCAGGCGTCACAGCCGCAGTCGTCCCCATGCTCATGGTGGTGCTCATGGTCATGGTCATCGTGGTCGTGATGATGCTCGTGGTCATGGTGGTGGTCGTGGCCGCAGCAGCAGTGGTCGTCATCGTGCTCGATGCCATGCTCCTGTGCGATCTCCGCCATCAACTGGTGGGCCAGGGAGTGGCCGCCAGCCATAGCCTCGATGATCTGAGCACCGGTGAGCTGATCCCAGGGGGTGGTGAGGATGGCGGCCTTCTCGTTGTGCTGCCGCAGCAGCTTCACGGCGGTCTCCAGCTTGGCGGGGTCCATGCCCTGGGTGCGGGAAAGGAGGATGGCGCTGGCGTGCTCCACCTGGTTGTTGAAGAACTCACCGAAGTTCTTCATGTAGATGCGGGCCTTGGTGGCGTCCACCACGGTGACGAAGCTGCTCAGGTGCATCTGGTCGGGCACTTCATTCTGGACCCGCTCCACGGCGGCGATGACGTCGGACAGCTTGCCCACGCCGGAGGGCTCGATAATGATGCGGTCGGGGGTGTACTGGGCCAGCACCTGGCGCAGGGCCGCGCCGAAGTCGCCCACCAGGGAGCAGCAGATGCAGCCGGAGTTCATCTCGGTGATCTCCACGTCGGCGTCCTTCAGAAAGCCGCCGTCGATGCCGATCTCGCCGAACTCGTTCTCAATGAGCACGACCTTTTCGCCCTTGAAGGACTCCTGCAGCAGCTTCTTGATGAGGGTGGTCTTGCCCGCCCCAAGGAAACCGGAGATAATGTCGATCTTAGTCATAATGATCATCCTTTCAGACGTAATATACAAATCATGTGCTTGGCCGGGGCGGCTCAGTCCCACAGCAGGTGGAGGCTCTTCATCAGCTGGCACAGCAGGCCGGCGGCCTCGTCCCGGGTGCCCTGGGCGCCGTAGGCGTCCACGTCCAGGGACATGCCCAGTCCCACCAGGTTCCGGGCGGGGATCTGGGCCCAGTCGGCCCAGTCGTAGTAGATGGCCCAGTCGTTGGCAGACAGCTCGGTGTCCCGCAGCTCGTCCCCCTCCAGCAGGCACCAGGCGGCCACGGAGGAGAGCACGGTGACCATCTCCTGATAGGTGATGGTGTTGTCGGGACGGAAGGTGCCGTCCTCATACCCGGCCAGAAAACCTTTGGCGGCCATGGCGGACACGGAGCCGGCGTACCAGGCGCCGGCAGAGACATCTGTAAAGGCGGACGTGCCGCCGCCGCTGAGGTTCAAGGCGGCGGCGAGCATGGCGGCGAATTCTGCCCGGGTGACAGTGTTGTCCGGACGGAAGGTGCCGTCCCCATAGCCGGATACCAGGTCGTACACCGCCAGGGTGGCGATCTCCCGCTGGTGCTGGGCGCCGCCGATGTCGGTGAAGTCGTTGGAATAGGCTTCATACTCCGCCGTCAGGCCGCACTGTGCGGCGGCCTCGGCGGGGGTGGTCTCCGTCCAGGTGCTGCGGCCGTCGCCGCGGCAGAGCTTGGCGGAGGGAGGCAGGGCGGAGAGCACCTCGGCAAAGGCGGCGGGGCAGGTGTCCGCGGCGGTGCTCCCGTCGATGTAGAAGGTCTGTCCGGCCAGTTCCAGACGGTAGCAGCCGCTGGCCCTCTCCGGCTGGGGGGCGGAGAGCACCCGGGCCGCGTCAGTGGAATTCTCCAGTGAGACCATCAGAGGGGGCAGAACGCCTACGATGTGGTTGGTGACGCCCTCGGGGGAGTAGAACCGGTGGGTGGTGATCTTCAGACAGTCGCCATCGAACATGCCGTCGGTGTTGTCCTCGTCAAAAATGGTCTGGGCCACCCCCTTGCCGAAGGTGCGCTGCCCCAGAGCGATGCCCCCGGAGTAGTCCCGGATGGCGGCAGAGAACAGTTCGGAGCCGCTGGCGGAATAGGGGCTGGTGAGGATGATCAGGGGCTTGTCCGTCAAATCGGCCATAGCGGAGGTGGTGGAGTAGTAATAGGTGCTCATCTGGCCGCTGAAGAAGGTCATGATCTTGTCTCCGCCCAGAAAGGCCCCAGCGGAGGCCACGGCGGCCTGAACGGTCCCTCCGGGGTTGGAGCGCAGATCCATGACCCACACGGTGGTATCCTTATCCAGGGTCCGAATGGCCTGTTCTACGCTGCCGGAGGTGGAGGCGCCGAAGCTGGTGCAGTCGATCCAGCCGATGGGACCCCGCTGAACGCCTGTGACGATAGGAACGGTGACTGTGCGTCGGATCAGGGTGATGTCCTCCTGTCGGCCGTTGCTCCCGCGGATCAGGGTGACGGTGACGGGGGTCCCCTCTTCCCCGGCGATGAGGGGCTGGGGGGTGAGGTCGGCGGAAACCGCCTGACCGTCCACGGCAATGATGCGGTCGCCTGCCTGTATCCCAGCCTCCCGGGCGGGGGAGTCGTCAAAAACAGATAGGATGAGGTAGCCGTCGTCAAAGGCGTTCTGAATGGATACGCCGATGCCCACCAGAGACTGGCCATTTACTGAGTTCAAAAAGTCCTGATAGCGCTCGGCGCTCATGTAGGACGTATAGGGGTCGCCAATGGCGGTAAGGATGTCCTCCAGGCTGTCCTGATCCAGTGTCTGGTCGGGCAGCGGGTCCACATAGCAGTCCCGCAGCAGCTGTCGGGCGTCATCGGTGCTCAGGGCCGCGGCCGGGATGGCGCACAGGGACAGGACAAGGGCAAGGAAAAGCAGGGAAGATAGCAGCTTCTTCATAAGACCTCCTTTGTGGGGCTGCCGCCGTGCCCGCACGGGGCACAGGGCAGAAGCGTTGTGACTGCGCGCCCGCCGGACGCCCCCGTGGGGACATCCGGCGGGAATAGGGTATTACAGCTTGGGGGTGCGGCTGGTCATCTCGTGGCGCTCGGGGCCGGTGGAGACCATGGTGATGGGGGCCTGGATATGGGCCTCCAGGAAGTCCACATACTTCTTGGCGTTTTCGGGCAGCTGGTCGTAATCCCTGCAGCCCCGGATGTCGCACTTCCAGCCCGGCAGGGTGGTGAACACGGGCTTGGCCTTCATCAGCAGGGGAGTGACGGGGAATTCGTCCGTCATCTCGCCGTCGATCTCATATCCGGTGCAGACGGGGATCTCGTCCAGATAGCCCAGCACGTCCAGACAGGTCAGGGCCACCTGAGTGGCACCCTGGATCATGCAGCCGTACTTGGTGGCCACGGTGTCGAACCAGCCCACACGGCGGGGGCGGCCGGTGGTGGCGCCGTATTCGCCCTTGTCACCGCCCCGGCGGCGCAGCTCCTCACCCGCGTCTCCCAGCAGCTCACTGACAAAGGGCTCGGTGTTGGAGCCCACGGAGGAGGAATAGGCCTTGCTGACGCAGATCCCCTCCTTGACGGCGGTGGGGGGCACTGCGGCGCCCACGCAGCCGAAGCCGGCCAGCGTGTGGGAGGAGGTGGTCATGGGGAAGATGCCCAGATCCGGGTCCTTCATAGAGCCCAGCTGCCCCTCCAGCAAAATGGTCTTGTTCTCCTTCAGAGCCTGGTGGACAAAGGCCACCGCGTCGCCCACATAGGGGCGGATCTGCTCCCGCACCTGCATCAGCTGGTCAAAGATCTCGTTGGCGCTGATCTTAGGCTTGTGGTACATATGCTCAAACAGGATGTTCTTGATCTCCGCCGCCTGCTCCAGCCGCTCCCGCAGCACGTCCTCGTGGAACAGGTCGCACACCTGGATGCCGATCTTGGCGTACTTGTCGGAGTAGAAGGGGGCGATGCCGCTCTTGGTAGAGCCGAAAGCCTTGCCGCCGCGGCGCTCCTCCTCATAGGCATCCTGCAGGGCGTGATAGGGCATCAGAAGCTGCGCGCGCTCAGAGACGATCAGCTTGGGGGCAGGCACGCCCCGGTCGGTCAGAGCCTTCAGCTCGGCAGCGAGCTTGATCGGGTCCACCGCCACACCGTTGCCAATGATATTGGTGATGTGGGAGTAGAACACGCCGGAGGGGAGGGAGTGCAGGGAGAAACGGCCGTAGTCATTGATGATGGTGTGGCCGGCATTAGCGCCGCCCTGGAACCGGATGACCACGTCGGATGTCTCCGCCAGCAGGTCGGTGATCTTGCCTTTGCCTTCGTCGCCCCAGTTGGCGCCCACGATCGCTTTTACCATGTGTGTTACCTCCATGGCCGGGGATTCGCAACCGCTGTGCGGATTTGCCTTTTCCCGCCCGTAACGCAACCACTATATTATACCTCTTGTCCGGTGCTACTGCAAGAGGAAACGGAGCAAAAGACGGGCAAAATAGAAGAAAAAGGGCTGTCGCCGTGGAGGCCGCGGACAGACCGGGGCGGAGAGGAACGGAAAAATCCTCAAAGAAATTTCAAATTACCTGTTGACATTTCCGGCGGAGTTTAGTACAATAAGCAAGCCGTTTGCGAGAGCGGGACCATCAGGGAGCATAGCTCAGCTGGTAGAGCACATGCCTTACAAGCATGGGGTCACAGGTTCGAGCCCTGTTGTTCCCACCATTTTGGTTGTGAAAAACGTGGCGCGGTAGTTCAGTTGGTTAGAACGCCGGCCTGTCACGCCGGAGGTCGAGGGTTCAAGTCCCTTCCGCGTCGCCATTTA
>CAKUHX010000028.1 GCA_934659475.1 uncultured Oscillospiraceae bacterium | reverse complement strand
TTTCATAGCGCTCAAAGCAGGCTTGGATCTGAGTGGCCATATGTGGACACCTCCTTTATGGGGCCAGCATACAGGCTGCCGGCCTATCATGGGCACATCACGAGGGGGGACCGCACCGGAACTTCCCCGTTCCACACCGAAACACCACAAGGAGGTCATTCATACTCCGACAGCGGCATCGCCGCGGAGGACGGCAGCTACACCGGCTATAAGATCAGCGGCACTGACCTGACCATCCAGGACTCCGGCACCTATATCGTCTCCGGCAGCTGTGCCGACGGCTCCATCACCGTCAAGAAGGGCACCACCGGCGTCACCCTGGTGATGGACGGCCTGACCCTGACCAGCAGCGACACCGCCCCCATCGCCTGCAACAAGTCCAGTGAGGTGACCATCGTGGCCGCCAGCGGGACCACCAACACCCTCACCGACAGCGCCCAGAGCAACGACGACAGCTATCCCGACAACGAGAACACGGAGAACGCCGTCATCAAGTGCAAGGACGGCTCCGATGTCACCATCTGCGGCTCCGGTACTTTGAACATCACCGCCAACGGCAAGAACGGCATCAAGTCCGGCGCCACCCAGCCCTACGTCATCTTCGGCTCCATCGGCGGTATGGGCCGCGGGCCCATGGGCGGCGGCACCTCCGCTCTGGCCGCAAAGGGCAGCAGCTTTTCCATTCAGGACAGCTCCGGCAGCACCGTCTACAGCGGCACTGCCCTGTGCAGCGCGAATTATGTGTTCTTCTCCTCGTCCAAGCTGAGTGCGGATGCCCCTTCTCCGACGTCCCCTCCGGCAGCTACTATGAGACGGCCGCCGCGTGGGCGGCAGCCAACGGGATCGTCAGCGGCTATGGCGATGGGCGCTTTGCCCCCGGCCAGGCCGTGACCCGGGAGGAACTGGCGGCCATCCTGTACCGCTACGCCCAGTATAAGGGCTAAGACCTGTCCGCCTCCGCCGACCTGACCGGCTTCTCCGACCAGGCCGCCATCAGCTCCTTCGCCCGCCCCACTATGAGCTGGGCCAAAGCCAGCGGCCTGATGGACGGCAATGACACCGGTGCCCTGGCCCCCAAGGGCGCGGCCACCCGGGCCCAGATGGCCATGATCCTGACGCGCCTGTGCGAAAAGGCCGTCTGAGGCGGCGAAGATCGGGGCGCCCGGCCCCTCCCGGCGAAAAACCTAACGATTGGTTAATGGTCGGCCGGTTCGATCCACCGTACAATATCTGTACGGTGGATCTTTTTATGTCCGGTCCCCTTTGCGCGTTCCGCCGTGGGCACAAGATGGGACCGGGAACTGATCGACGGGAAAAGGAGGGTGTACGTTTGGACCGAAGGTATATTGCAGCTGTAGCGCCCCTGCCTGAGCATATGCTGCAGGTGGATTTCGTCTCCGGCAGCCGGCTCCTGCTGGATATGAAGCCCTATTTGGACAAGATCCGCTTTCAGCCCTTGTCCGATCCGCAGGTGTGGAACAGTGCCGTGACCAACGGCATTTTTGTACGCTTCGGAAATGTGGAGATGAGCCATGACGAGATACTGTCCATGGCGGAACGGGAGCATTAGATCAGAATTGGAGGGAACAGTGATGAAAAACCGGAAAAAGTATTTGGCCCTTGCCCTGGCCGCCGCCCTGTGTCTGACGCTGGCGGCCTGCGGCAGCGAAAGCGGAAACAACGGCAGCAGCTACGATAGCAGCTCCGGCAGCACAGGCGAAGCCGACACCCCGCCGGAGTCCTTCGAGGGCATGGTGAAGGACGATCGGCTGCTGGTGGACTACGGCATGTACTGCGGCACCTGGATCGGAGAGGATGACAGCGAACTGATCGTAGAGAAGGACCAAGACGGTGATGAGGTGCGCTTCGACCTGTATAAAACCGCTGGCGATATTACGGCCAGCGGCTATATCCAGCTGGTGATGGAGTACAGCGCCGACTACTTCTACAACGAGTTCGACGGCTGGGCCCACCACAGCTGGCTGGACGAGGGCGGGGCCCTCCATGTGGACTCTCTTGGCACCTTCACCAAGGCCAGCGGCGACCTGCCGGGCGAAAACATCGGGGACGGCGACTTTACCGCCCTGACGGGCACCTGGTATCTGGACGGCGAGGCCGGCGCGCCCAGTGTGCTTGAGATCGACCAGTACGGCAGCTGGACCCTGTATGAGCGGGCCGGCGGGGACGGCGACATGAACGAGGTGGACTCCGGCACCCTCAGTGCCGACCCTGACGCGGCGGACACCTATTATGCCAGCTCCACCCTGTTTGACGACGTGGTGTACGACATGACTCTGGCAGATGTGGATGTTCTGTACTGGGGCGGCGAGTACGACTGCTACCAGCGGGTGGGGTGAGCCCGCGGAGAGGAGGGGCCGTGAGAAGCCTCTTGGCCCGGATCCCGGCCCTGGCCCTGTGTGTGAGCCTGACCGCCTGCGGCAGCGCGGACGGCAAATGGCGCGGCACCAATGTGGTCGACGCCTATGGCACAGTCACGCGCGGGGGGGAGCAGACCGCCGTGTGCGTCTGCCACGACCGAAAGGCGGTCTATCTCTACCGCGATGATGAGACGCACCAGCTGCTGGACACCGCCGCGCTCCCCATCGGCGAGCTGCGCGATGAGGACTGGGAGCTTGGCGAGGTCTCCCTCAGTGACTTCACCGGGGACGGCAGCGGCGATCTGCAGGTGTTCCTCTCTCACGGGGATATGAGCGTGTCCTATATCGTGTGGACGTGGGAGGAGGGCGCCGGGTATGTCTATCAGCCCTATGACTCCTGGTTCTACCGGGACAGCACGGCCCGTGAGCCCTGAGGCGGATGACGGCCCTCTGCCGGCGCGGGCGTGAACAGAGAACGACCATGAAAACCAACAGAGGACCACTGGAACAGACCGGCGTCCGGCACATGACCGGCCCGGAGCGAGAAGAAGGAGGAGCGATATGAGGAAACGGCGGCATCTTCTGGCCGGGATCCTGCTGGCGCTGTGCCTTTTGTGCACGGCCTGCGGCAAAACGGACGACATTGCGGGGGACGACTGGCGCGCCACGGGGGTCGTTGTGGGCAGCGGCACCATCACCCGCGGCGGCGACAGCGTGGATGTGCTGGTCACAGTGAGCGAGAGCAGCGCGGCCTTCTACCGGGATCTGCCGGAGCAGGTGCTGTTTGACAGCGTGTCCTTCCCCATGACCATCCCTGACGGGGAGCAGGCGTTCAACGCTATCTCCTTTGACGATATGGACGGCGACGGTGAGAGCGATGTGCTGGTGAGCTTCATCTATGAAAACGGAGACGCCACAGAACTGATCTGGATCTGGGACCCGGTGGAGCGCTATGTGTTCCGGGAGGACCTGTCCACCGTCACGGTCGGCGGCGATGATATGCTCTCTGGCTATGTGGGTCTGTGGGAGTATCAGGGCGAAGATCTCTGGCTCAGGATCTGCGGCGACGCCACCTGGGAGTTTTTGAACGACCAGTCCGAGACCATCGATCACGGCACCCTGTGGGCGGATGAGGCGGGCGTGACCCTCCACTTCGACGGCAGCGGCGACGTGCTGCAGCTGGACCGCACCGTCAGCGGCGACCTGATCGACACGGTGAACGGCGGCACCCTTCTGCCCGTGGAGGGCATCCAGTCCAGCGAGCCGTACTTTACGAGAAACGGCCTGGGGCTGAACGCCGGCGTGGAGATGGGCACCTTCCTGCTGGAGAACGGCGTTTGCAGCTACTCCGGCCTTGGCGACGGCTACAGCACCGGCGACTGTTACTGGGAGATCACCAAAAGCGGCGACTACACCCACGACGGCATCCGGGAGCTGCACTTCGACGCCATCTGCTACATCCCGGGCAGTTCCATCCCCTACTTTGACCAGCAGTACATGACCGTCACCGGCAGCGAGCTGTATGACTTCTATACCGGCATGTGGCTCACCACCGCCTCCTCCTACAACAACAGCAGCCGCGGCGACAACTACTATCTCCACACCGTCAGCTGGCAGGGGAACAGCTACCTTATCGAATTCACCTATTCCACCGACTGGCAGTACAACGTGGGGGACTGGGCCCAGGTGCTGACCAAGAGCTACTCCGTCTATCTCCCGGAGGAATACGACGGCCTGGTCTTTGCTGCCCAGGCCCAGCCGGACAACTACCGGGACAGCGCCAAACGCATGCAGCTGGACAGCATCTCGCCCGAGGAGGCGATCATGAACATCGACACGCTGGACCCATACAGCAGCCTGTATTTCAGCCTGTGCTACTGAGGAAAGAGATATGGAAAAAAGACAAAATGACCTTGATACCGCCGGAGGGGAAAGACTGACCGAGAGGGAGCTCTCCCATCGGCTGGGACGGTATCAGGGGGCGGCCGCCCTCTGGCTCCGGTTGGGCCTGCTGGGCATAGCCGGGGGGCTGATCTCCTATTTCGCAGTGCAGGACGCCGCCCTTAAGGCGGTGCTGACGGGGGTGCTGTTTTCCGGCGGCCTCTTCTGCGCCATCTTCCTCAGCCGTGAGGCCCAGAAAAAGCTGAAGGCCCTGATGCAGGAGCAGATGGGCGATCTCTTCCGGGCGGAGCTGGAGCGGGCTTTCGGCCCCGACCTGCGGACAGCGGATCCGGCCATCGACCGGGCCTGCGTAGAGCAGTTCCGGCTGCTGGACGGCAAGTGGGAGGAGTGCGTGGTGGAGGACCTCCACCAGGGGACACACCGGGGCGTGTCCTTCTCCGCGGCCAATGTGCGGCTGGATCATGTCTACGAGCGGGGCAGCGGGCAGGAGGGGCTGGGGACCTGTCAGGACATGGTGTTCAAGGGTGTGGTCATCCGGTGCCAGACCCGGGTCGCCGCCTCCGGGCTCGTTCGCGGCAATGCCCGGACGGAGGACAGCCCCCAGGGCATCGTCACGGAGAACGGGGACTTCAATGCCCATTTCTGCGTCACGGCGGAGCGGGAGCAGGACGCCTTCTGTCTGCTGACGCCCCAGTTCATGGAGCAGCTGACAGCGCTGGAGGGCGGCGTGGAGGGCCATCTCGCGGGCTTCTGCTGGGAGGGGCGCGTCTTCTCCCTGACCATCGAGACGGACTACAGCTTTGCCTCCGTGGCCAGCAGCGTGGATCTGCGGGATCTGGACGCCCTGCAGAGGAGCTATATCACGTCCCTGAAGGAGATGGGACGTTTCCTGGATCTGCTGCTGAAAAACACCGCGCTCTTCGCGGCGCGGGACTGAGAAAGGAAAAGGAATATGATCATCATCCTTCTGATCGTTCTGGCGCTGGCCGCCATCTGGTGCATCAACACGGTAAATGGCTTTAAGAAAAAAGAGATCCGCGTGCAGGAGGGGCTGTCCGGCGTGGAGGTGGCCCTGACCAAGCGCTATGACATGCTCACCAAAATGCTGGACACCGCCAAGGGCTATATGGCCCACGAGACGGAGCTTTTTGAACGGGTCATCGCCCTGCGCCGGGGCATGAGCATCGGGGAGCTGAACGATGCCCAGCAGCAGATGGACTTCCTCAGCGGCAAGCTCTTCGCCGTGGCGGAGGGCTACCCCGAGCTGCGTTCCAGCCAGGTGTTCGTCGAGCTGCAGCGGGGCATCCGGGACGCCGAGGAGCACCTGCAGGCAGCCCGGCGGCTGTATAACACCAGCGTCACCGCCTATAACACGGCCATCGCCCTGTTCCCGGCAAAGCTGCTGGCCGGAGGGCGGCAGCCCAAGGAGTTTTTCGCCGCGGAGGGATATAAGCGGGAAGATGTAAAAATGACATTCTGAGAAAGGGAGGGATCGTTGTGGAAGAAAAGCAGGTCATGACGAATACACAGCTGGAGGCGGCGCTGCGGGGCCACCGCAGCGCAGGTACGGTATTCAGACTCCTGACCTACGCCTTTGGCCTGGGGACGATACTGCTGTTTGCCGCGGAGCTGACCCCGGTCGCCGTTGTGACCCTGGTGCTGACCTTCGTGTTCGGCTATCAGATGAGCAAGCACGGCGAGGCGCTCAAAAAGCTGCTGGGGGATAATATTGTCAGCGGCGCGCTGAACGAGGTGTTTGAAAACGTGGAGTATAAGCCCTTCGGCTGTCTCCCCAGCAAGTCGATCGAGGACGCGGGCATGGTATTCCCCTTTGAGTACAGCGGCGTCCGGGGCAGCGACTACGTCAAGGGCACCTACAAGGGGCTAAACGTGGAGCTGAGCGATGTGGAGCTCTACAACGTTTCGTCCCACTACGATGAGGAGACACAGCAGTGGAAGGACGAGGAGACACAGGTGTTCAAGGGTCAGTGGCTGGTGTGTGACTTTGGCAAGGAGCTCTCCGGCCAGGTGCACCTTTCCGCAAACGCCAAGGCCCTGCGCCGCCAGCACAGAGACGACAGCGTGGAGATGGAGAACGCGGCTTTCAACGGCCGCTTCCTCGTCACCGCCGCCAGCGCGCAGGAGGCGTATTACCTCCTCACCCCCCATATGATGGAGTACATCCTGAGCGCGGCGGGCAAGGCCGGCGGCGAGGTCTATATGGCCTTCCTGCGGGGCGGCAGGCTGCACGTCGCCGTCAAGACCGGCCGGGACTTCTTCGAACTGGGCAGGAGCAAAGCGGATGTGGACCGCCTGCGGCAGAAGTTCCTGGGTGAGCTGCACTGGTTCACCGGCATCATGGACGAGCTGCGGCTGGCGGATACGCTCTACCGGAAGGAGACGCAGGTATGACGCTGGGGAGCGCCGCGCTGCTGCTGTTCTCGGCCGCCGGTATCGCCGCGTCGCGCGTCTGTCTGCGGCAGAAAAGCGCCTTGGGCACGGTGTGCCTCGTCGTCTGCGCGCTGGCCGCCCTGGCGGCCGCCGCCTATATCGGCCTGACGCTCTTCTTCGTGGACGCCGCTGCGAACCAGCCGCCGGCGGTGTGAAAAAATAGAAGCTGCGGCCGGCGCACTGTGTGCAGCGCTATCATGGGGCTGGAAAACGGCTTCGATACGCAGGTGGGCAGCGGCGGCGGACATCTCTCCGGCGGTGAAAAGCAGCGCATCTCCATCGCCCGCGCTATGATGAAAGATGCGCCCATCATCATTCTGGACGAGGCCACGGCCAACGTCGATCCGGAGGATGAAAAAGAATTGATGGAAGCGGTCAGCGAACTGACGCAGGAGAAAACTGTTATCATGATCGCCCACAGGCTGAAAACCGTCCGCTATGCCGATCAGATCCTCGTGGTGGACAAAGGACAGATCGTCCAGCGCGGCACACACGAAGAACTGATGGCACAGGATGGTATCTACCGCCGCTTTATCAGCGGCCGTGAGCGGGCTGTGGGCTGGAAGCTGTAGGAGAAGAGCGGCCGGCTTTAGTAGTGATACTTCTTCCGCTTCGCGATCAGGAAGATCACGGAAAGAACGATCGCCATGACTTCCGCGACTACAATGGAGATCCACACGCCGTCCAGCTCCCATACCATTGGCAGGAATATGACCGCAGCCGTCTGAAAGACCAGCGTTCTCAAGAATGAGATGATCGCGGAGGTGACGCCGTCGTTGAGTGCGGTGAAAAAGCCGGAACTGTAGATGGCGTAGCCCATGAAGGGGAACGACAGCGCGAAGATGCGGAAACCCGCAGCCGTCATCTGCATCAGCGCCGCGTCGTACCCGACAAAGATCCCCGACAGCGGCGAAGCAAGCAGTTCCGCCGAGACGACCATCGCTGCGCCGAAGACACCGATGATGAGCAGGCTTTTGCGGAGCAGTCCCTGCAGTTCCGCATGGTTCTTTGCGCCGTCGTGATAGCCCACTATGGGGGCGGTCCCGATGGAGTAGCCTAAAAATGCCGCGGAGAAGATCATGCTGACGTACATCATCACGCCATATGCGGCAACGCCGTCCTCTCCCGCGTATTTGAGCAGCTGGATATTATAAAGCATACCCACAAGGCTCATGGAGATATTGCTCATAAACTCTGATGAGCCGTTGGTACAGGCTCTGAAGATCACCCTGCTGTTGAACTGGCTTCTCCCCAGGCGAAGGATGCTGCTGTTTTCCCGCCTGAAGTATACCAGGGGCACCGCGCCGCCGACTACCTGGCTCAGCGCGGTGGCCGCTGCCGCGCCGGACAGTTTGTATTCCTGCGGCAGCAGGATCACAAGGACGGCGTCCAGGACCATGTTGGTCAGGCCGGACAGCACAGTGACGGCCAGCCCCAGCTTTGGCCTTTCCGCGGTGACGCAGAACGGCTGGAACAAGAGCTGAAGCACATAGAACGGCAGTGCGGGCAAAATGATGCGGGCATAGCGCACCGCGTTTTCCAGCATGTCCCCCTCCGCGCCGAGAGCGGATGCGATGGGGCGGATAAAAATGATCCCGAACGCGGCGAAAAAGACGCCCAGCACGGCCACTGTATAGACGAACAGTGAAAAGTACCGGTTGCCCTGCTCCTTATCGCCTTCGCCAAAGGTTTTGGCAACGATGGCCGAACCGCCGGTGCCGAACATCAGGCCCACTGTGGACAGGATCATGAGAAACGGCATGATCAGATTGACTGCCGCAAACGGCGTTTTTCCCGCGAAGTTCGATACAAAAAACCCATCGACCACGCCGTAGATCGAAGTGAAGATCATCATGCCGATGGATGGAAGCGTGAAGCGGATCAGCCGCCCGTAAGAAAAATGATCGGATAATTGGATCTGCTGTTTCATGGCTCTTTCCCAAACCAGCGGTCCGTAAAGCCTGCGACCGCCGGTACCAACTCCTTGATCTCCCAGTCTGTCGTGTTGACGGTGATGTGGTAAGCGTCCCGCTGTCCCCAGGCCGGACCGGACAGGATCTCCCTGGTCTGTGAGCGTACATCGTCGATCTTCTTCATTTTGCGGAGCAGCTCCCGTTCCGTCAGCTTTTCATTCTCGGGGGCTCTTTCCATACACCGCTTCAGCTTGGCCTCTTTGGAGGCGCAGACAAAGATGTTGAATGGGTGATATTCCCGCAGAATAACATCCGCGTTCCGTCCGACGATGACGCAGTCCTTGCCCAGTGCGGCAATGTGTTCAATGACTTTCTTCTGCTCGATCAGCAGCGCCACCGTGGAAGATCGCAGATAGGCCGCGGAAGCCAGAGTACTGCGGAAGGTGAGCGCCTGATCCTTCCAGCCGTGATCCTCCAGCGTACTGGCGACATGACCGGCGTCCATTCCGCTTTTCTGCGTGACCGCCGAAATGATCTCGCTGTCGTAATAGTCATATCCCAGCAGATCGGAAAGCCGCTTGCCAAGCTCTCTGCCGCCGCTGCCGAATTCCCGGCTGATCGTAATGATGTTCATCATAGGACCTCTTTACATTTTCTCGATTTGTCTGCGGAAATGCTCGTTGTATTTTTCCATCAGGTGCAGATACTGCCCGATCTCCTCCGCCGTCCACCCGTCAAAGGCGCTGCGCTCCGCGTGAAAGAGCCGCGCGACGGTTCTTTCCGCATACTCCCTGCCTTTTTCCGTGAAACATACCGTTTTTGTTCTGCCGCCGGCCGGCTCAAGATGAATGATCGATCCTCCTTCCAGCTTCCGGATCGCGGAGTTGATCGTCTGCTTGCTGATGCTGGTCTCTTTGCAGATGGTGTTGAGCGGACACTTTCCATCCCTTTCATAGACAAGATACAGTACGAACATTACGCTGTCTGACAGCCCCAGCTTCAGGGCCGCCTGATGATACAGGGCATCCAGATCGGATGCTAGGCAGTTTACCCGATACATCATATCTGCACCGTTTCTTCCCATACAGCGCCTCCGTAGGTACGATTTCGGACTTGCGTGAGTATAGCACGGCTTCGTACCTGTGTCAATAAATGAGTGCGCAGTATGTCAAAAGGAAGGCTGAGCACTCCTGGTGCCCGTCCTGCATACGGCAAAATTTTTACAGACCATATTGACTGCACCCCGCAAAAGCCTTATAATGCCGCCGTCCCATCCGGGGCTTGGAACATCACGAAAATGGGTGCGGTGCGGGCTGCCTCAGTATTTGATCCCGCCCCAGCGCCGCACAGGAAGAAACGAGGTGCCGCCATGGAACAGGCCGATCTGTTTGGCACGGAAAAAATCAGCAGGATACTATTTCGCCTGGCGCCGCCGGTCATGCTGGCGCAGCTCATCCAAGCGCTTTACAACATCGTGGACAGCTTCTTTGTGGGCAAATACTCGGACTCCGGCTTGACCGCGCTGTCCATCATCTATCCGGTGCAGCTCCTGATGATCGCACTGGCGGTGGGGACCGGCGTGGGCATCAACACCGTCATGGCGGCAAAGCTCGGAACAGGAGACCGGAAGGAGGCGGACGAGTACGCCGGCGTCGGCACGCCGCTGGCCGTCGTGCTGTGGCTCCTGTTCGCCGCGGCCTGCTGGGCGATCATGCCCGCCTACGCGAAAATGTCCACAAGCTCCGAAGCGGTCATTCGGGACGTGGTGGCATACGGCAGGATCGTCTGCGTGTTCAGCTTCGGACTGTTTCTCGAAAGCATCTGGACTAAGGTCCTGCAATCGGGCGGCGACATGAAAACGCCGATGCTCGCCCAGATCATCGGCGCCATTACGAACATCGTCCTCGACCCGCTCCTTATTTTCGGCATGCTCGGGCTGCCGGAACTGGGCATCTCCGGCGCCGCCGTCGCCACGGTCGCAGGACAGGTCGCGGCCGCGCTCATCGTTATGAAAAAGGGGTACCGCCCCTCTCCCCCACGGGAGCGCTATCCCGACTGCATCGCAAGGATCTTTCGTCTCGGCATGCCGAACATTCTGATGCAGTCGGCGTACACCTTTTACATTCTCGGGCTCAACCTGATCCTCGCGACCTTCTGCGATCAGGCCGTGACCGCCCTCGGACTGTATTACAAGTGGCAGACCTTCTTTTTCATCCCGCTGGGGGCGATGCAGACCTGCATCGTGCCGGTCATCAGCTACAACTACGCCGCAAGAAAGATCGACCGCTGCCGGAAAACACTGCGCACGGCCGTCTGCTTCGGCCTTGCACTGATGGCTGCGGGGATGCTGTGTTTCCTTCTGTTCCCCTCGCAGATGCTGCGCGTCTTCACCGCGGACCCTCTGGTGATCCAAATCGGCCGGATCGGCTTCCGCTTTGTGGGCATCAGCTTCCTGCCCCTGGTCACATCGCTGATCTTTCCTGTCTTTTTTCAGGCGGTCGGCTCCAGCCTGAAAAGCTCGGCGCTGACGGTGATCCGCACCGTGGTGCTGTTCGTCCCGCTTGGGTCTTTGTTTTCCCGCCTGGGCCTGAACTGGTTCTGGCTGACCTTCCCCGTGACCGAGACACTGACCAGTCTGGTGGGGCTCGTGTTCTACCGCCGCTTCCTTGCCCAGGACTATGTCAGCGAGGCGGCGCCGATCCGCGCAGACGACGGGGACACCATTGCGCTGAAGCCGTCGCACCCCGGCGTGATCATCACGATCGCCAGGGAGCACGGCTCCTCGGGCAAGCAGGTCGGCAGGCTGGTGGCCCAAAAACTGGGGGTCCCATTCTACTATAAGGAAATGGTCGCTCTCGCCGCCCACGAGAGCGGACTGGATCGGGAGTTCATTTCAGACATCCATCAGAATGCGCCGGATGTGCTGCGCGACCTGTACCTGAGTTCTCACGCGGTCCAGCGGGCCATAAAGGCGCAGGACCGCATCATTCGGAAGATCGCCGCCAACGGCTCCTGCGTGATCGTAGGGCGGGCCGCCGATCATGTGCTGAAGGATCAGGAGAACGTTATCCGCGTGTTTGTCCACGCGCCGCTCCAGTACCGCATCGGCAGGGTCATGGAAGTCTACGGGGATACGCTCAGCGAGGCCAAGCGCAACATCCGCCGCTCGGACAGGGCCAGGGCCTCTTACTACCGGCACATCTCCGGCAGGCGCTGGGGCGACGCCAGGCACTACGAGCTGTCGGTGGACTCCTCGGTGGGCGTGGAGAAAACGGCTGACATCATTCTGCAGTATGTCGCCGGCCATGGGAAAGCATAGGTCGGGCCGCGCAGCGACCGGGGGACACATATCTGAGCCATGTAAATATTTTGCGTTTTCCTTTTGTCAAACATACTGGATAGATGCAGATCAGCCGTGGAACGACCCTATTTGTCCATCGAACTGTCGAAGCTGTTCGTGCAGAACGGCAAGAAAATGCTTTGCGGTATCAGTTAACGGATCTGTCAAGATCGATCTCAACGATCAAGAAAACGGAGCTGCTATGGTCATAGCAGCTCCGTTTTTCACCTTTTCAGATTTTACATGGCCGTTCTTATATTATTTGCATTAGCCCGTTCTGGGGGTCTATCAGGTATTTTTGACAAAGATGCTCTGAAAGCGCATCATCAGGGTCGCCGCCTGGGCGCGGGTGGTGGTGCCCTTGGGGACCAGGGCCAGCCCGCCCTCCAGGGCGACGCCGGCCACCAGGCCGGAGCCGCAGGCCCACTGCATGGCGGGCACCGCGTACTCGCTGACGGCCGCCGCGTCGGCAAAGCTGAGGATGTTCGTATCCCCGCCCACGCTCACGTCCGCGCCCTTATACTGGGCGAACCGGTACAGGATCGCCACCATCTGCTCCCGCGTCACGGCGTCGTCCGGGCCGAAGCGCCCGTCGCCATAGCCCCGCACGATGCCCTCGCCCGCCGCCCAGCGGACGGCGGCGGTGTACCACGCGCCGTCAGCCGCGTCCAGGAAGGTCTCATCCCCCCGGGCGGCGGGGGCGCCCTCCAGCCGCCACAGGATGGTGACCAGCTGGGCGCGGGTGGTGCTGCCGTCGGGCAGGAACTGGGTGGAGGAGACACCCTGCATCAGGCCGTTGTCGATGCAGTAGTGCACCCCGTCGTGATACCACGCGGTGGGCGCGGCGTCGGTATAGGGGGCGATGGGGCAGCTGCCGTCCCTCGGGCAGGCGGCATAGGCCATGCCCGCCTCCAGCTCCTCGATGACGTAGTGGGAGAAGTGGCGCAGGGTCAGCCGCGCGTTCTCCTTGTCATACACCGCGGAGACCTGCTCCCGCGTGCCGTCCTCCTTCAGATACCAGGCGCGGATCGCACCGGTGGCCTGATAGGGGATGGTCAGCTCCACCTGGCCGCCGTTGAAGTCATAGATGCGCGTGCCGTTGGAGACGAAGTACGCCTCGATGGCGGCGGCGTTCTTCATGCCCTCCAGCGCCTGCTTCTGGGCGGCGGTCATGGTGCTCTTCGCCTTGGTGTCCGTCTCTACCACCAGCCGCACATCGCGGCCGGAGGTCTGCTCCGCCAGAGCGGTCAGGGTCTGCCGGTCCAGGCGGATCTGCGCGTGGGGCAGCTTGATCAGCGCGCCGTCGGCCTGAGAGCCGGAGATGCGCTCCACCGTGCCCACGGGCAGGGCGGCCCCTGTCACGCTCTTGCCCAGGCCGGCCAGGTCGATGACCACGTCGCTGTCCGTGCCGATCTTGTCCAGCTCGTCCTGCCGGATCTCCTTGACCTCCGCCGTGCCGCCGCTCACGCTCGCCGAGATCTTCACGGTGTCCCGGCTGCCGGTGACGGGGACGGTGATGGTGCTGCTGCCGCCGCCGGAGGAGACGGTGTAGGAATAGCCGCAGTCGGTACAGGTGTAGGTACGGCCGTTCTGGCTGAAGTTGTGCGCCGCCTTTGCATCCTCCGCATCGCAGCGGGAGCACTTTTTCCAGTGTTTGCCGGCGTCGTGCTGATAGCTGCCGTTTACAAAGTCGTGCCCGAGCGCGGCGATCTCCTTGTAGGTCGTGTAGTCGCAGCGGGAACAGGTGACGTAAGCGTCCCAGCCGATCCCGGTGCAGGACGCCGCCTTTGCGTCGTGGTGGACGGGGTCGTGACCGAGGGCGGGGAGGGTCT
>CAKUHX010000027.1 GCA_934659475.1 uncultured Oscillospiraceae bacterium | reverse complement strand
AAATGACATGGGGGTAGGTCTGTTTGACCTGTTGTTTTAAGCGCAAAAGTAAACTGAGCATATGGGGCATGACGGGAATGGTGCGTATGCTGTCTGCTGTCTTTGGAGTACTGATAATGACGCCGCTATTGGGGGTATAGACAACACTGCGCTCAATTGTGATAGTGGATCCAGCTTCGTCAAGGTCTTTCCACTTTAGTCCCAGACATTCACCACGCCGCAATCCAGCAGTCAAAAGCAACTGCATGGCACACTGAAAATCTAAAGGTGCTTCAGAGAGAAAAGAGAATAGCTGCTGAGCCTGTTTAGCCGTGAGGGCATCAATAGGTTTTTTGTCCTTCTTGGGAGCATCGACCCGAAGCATAGGATTTACGGCAATCAAACCCTGTTTTTCAGCGTATGCAAAAATCATGCCCAATACGTTGTAGTAGTGACGTATTGTTTTGGGGGCAAGTGTTTGGCCGCGATTTGTTTTATATGTCTGCCTTAAATAAACAAGAAATTTTTGTATTTGAATGGAGCTGACTTCCTGTAAAACAGCGCCATCAAAGTATTTCACGATAAGCTTCTTCATATTTCCGTAAAAGGTGACAGTGGTCACTTTATCATTACCATTGCAGACCTGGAGCGGGAACCAAACCTGATCCACAAAGTCGCAGAAATCATCTTTGCGCTTTTCTGGGGGGAGCGTGTACGCTTGACCTAACTCTTTTTCTTTCAGGTATTCTTTTTGCTCATTCTGTTCCCAGATATCTGCGGCTCGTTCAGCTGCTTTTCTGGCCTTAGCAGGGGAGAGGTCCTCGGGTGCTTTCCATGTGGTATAACGCCGTATTTGTTTTCCACGTGCATCCCGGTCCAGACAGACTGTAAAGCGGAAAGAAATAATTTTTCCATTTTTTCTGTTTTCTCTGATATTTGCCATAAAAAAACCCTTCCTTCCGGCGTCTCAACACGGGGAGGTGGGGCTTTACCGCAGTTGTGCGCTTTTTTGTGCGCTTTTTGAAAATATGGTAGAACTCTTTTGGCAAATATAAAAAATAAAAAACCTTGTAACCATTGCGATTACAAGGTTTTTTATTGGTCCGAGTGCTGAGATTCGAACTCAGGGCCTCTTGAACCCCATTCAAGCGCGATACCAAACTTCGCCACACCCGGATGCCGTTTTTAGGGATCTGCCCCGAACAGCTTGTACATACTAACACACCTGGCCTGAAAAAGCAAGCCCTTTTCGCAAAAAAACCAAAAAATTTTCCTGCCCCGCCCAGAGGGGCGGGGCAGGGCTGCTCATCCCCGGCCGGGAATGAGCAGCTCGGGATCGGCAACCACCATCAACTCATACAGCTGGGTCAGGGCGTTCCAGGTCTGTATCTCCATGATGCCGGTCTCAGTCAGACCAGCCCGGCGCTGGAGCCACCGGACGTTGGCCACCGAGGCCGCGCCGTGGTGGCCGTCGGCAATGTCGGGCTGTATCCCCTCCATCAGGGGCAGCAGGGCCTGAAACATGGCCTGAGGCACCTTCATATAGCTGTGCAGGGTGTCGGGCAGAGCATTTCCGGAGGCAGGAAAACCCCGCAGGACCCGGGGGTTGGGGTCATATCCCTCCAGACCCAGGACCGCCTGCCGCACGGCCTCCAGTGTGCCGGGATCTGCCGAACCGGTCACCGGAGGATACAGCTCCTGCTGAAAACGCATCACCGCACGCTGGGTGGCCGGGTCGTACTGACCGTTGGTCTCCAGCGGGGGAAGGAAGGGGTACTGCCGGCGCAGCCGGTTCAGATCATGCTGAAGGCGGAGCACGGCGGGATCGGGAGTGGGTATGGTCATTGCATCAGCCCTCCTGACTGTTTTCCTGATAGGCCTTGCTGGACTGGAGCGCCACATAGAGCCGCTGATAGCGGCTGTGGATGGCCTCCCAGGTGACGGGGCCCACGATGCCGTCGGGGGTAAGGCCGTACTGTCCCTGAAAGATGCGGACGGCCTCCGCCGTGGCCGGGCCGAAGCTGCCGTCTGTGGCGATGGGCAGCAGGGCCTCGCTGTACTTCGCCAGCAGGGCCAGCATATACTGCAGGATCTGCACGGAGCCGCCAGAGTCCCCCTGGCGCAGGGTCCCGGGGAACTGAAAGCTGGGCGCGTACAGCCGGTGCCCCAGGCTGGCCAGCTCCGCCAGCCGGGTCACCCCCACATACATCCGCAGCATCTTGTACCAGGTGGCCTTGCCTACGATGCCGTCGGGGGTGAGGTTGAAGATCCGCTGGAAGGTGCGCACCGCCTCCTCCGTGGCCTGGTCAAAGACGCCGGTGGTGGGCACGATGGGGATGGCGGGGTAGTTCCGGGCGATGCGGTCCAGCCCCGCCTGGAGCCAGAATACCTCCTCGCCGGCAGCGCCCAGACGCAGGGGATAGCCGGGGTAGGAGCGGGCCACATCCCGGATGGGGGCGTCGGTGACCAGCTCGATGTCGCTGCCGTAGTACCGGCGCAGGATGTCCATGGAGCTGTAGCCCTGCTGGGCCAGCTCCTGACTGCCCCACTGGGACAGGCCGTCGCAGGTGGAGGTGGTGCCGTTGCAGAACTTGGCGCTGAGGGGCTCGATAAAGCCCTGGCGACGGATATAGTCGTCAAACAGCTCATCCACCAGCAGACTGATGTTCTCAAAGATGTTCCGGTTCGGGATGAACTTCTGGTCGTAGGCGGTGGTGGAGGTGATCTGAAAATCATAGCCCTGGCTGGGGTAGAACTCCGTGAACACCCGGTTCAGAACGAAGGAGGTGATGGCCAGAATGTTGGCCCGCAGGGCAGAGGGCTCCCAGGTGGGGTAGATCTCACTGGAGGCCACATTCTTGATGTAGTCGGGGAAGGGAACCGTCATGTTTTCTGCCCACTGGCTGGGCGGCCCCAGATGGACGGTGATGGTTTTCGGGATGTACGGCAGCGCGGCGATGGTCATACCTTACCTCACAGGTCGTGGGGCGGGACAGTGTGGCTGTCCCGCCGGGTCAGATCCGCTTCCCCCTGCTCCAGGGGGGGCAGGCGGAAGTCCTGCACCGTCTCCACCCCCGGGAAGATCTGCACGTCTCTGGCCTGACGGATGCCGTAGCCGGAGACCTCCACCCAGATGTCGCACAGGGCAAAGGGCGGGGGCGCGCCGGGGGCCGAGGGGGAGCAGCTCTGGGCCATGGAGGGCGTGGGGATGATAACGGGCTGGATCAGTCCGCTGCTGTCCGTCTGCTGTACGCTCAGCAGGTCATACTTTCCCGCAGAAGTCAGCTGGATCACGATGACGGTGGCCCCGGCCAGGGGCAGCTGCGCCGCCGAGGTGAACACCCTTACTTGAAGAGAACCGGATGCCGGCATAAGATCACTCCTTAGGCATGACGCCGTTTTTACACCATCTTATGTCCGGCCCCGGGAAAAAAGACCGGAAATTTGAAATTCAGACTACCCCTTTCCGGCAGAATGTGGTATACTTCTGCTGAAAAGACAAACAGCCGAAGGAGGCCGTATTATGAGATGTCCGTTCTGCGCCAACCCCGAGAGCAAGGTGGTGGACTCCCGCCCCGCGGACGAGGGGGCCAGCATCCGCCGCCGCCGGGAGTGCCTTGCCTGCCACAAGCGGTTCACCACCTATGAGATGATGGAGTCCCTGCCCCTGATGGTGGTCAAGAAGGACGGCAGCCGCCAGAGCTTTGACCGGAACAAGGTGCTGTCCGGCCTGATCCGGGCCTGTGAGAAGCGGCCCGTCTCCTTCGACACCCTGGAGGGCATCGTCAACGAGGTGGAGCAGGCCCTGCAGAACGAGCTGAAGCAGGAGATCAGCTCCGCCGAGATCGGCGAGCTGGTGATGGACAAGCTGAAGAAGGTGGACCAGGTGGCCTATGTGCGCTTTGCCTCGGTCTACCGCCAGTTCAAGGACATCGACACCTTTATGGCCGAGCTGAACAAGCTGCTGGAGGACCAGTAAGCGAAAAGAGACAGCCCCGCCCCGGCACTGCCGGGGCGGGGCTGCTGCGTCACAGAAAGCGCTTCATCTGCTGGATGTTCTGCTCCTCCGCCTTCAGCAGCTGCTGGCCCAGGTTTACCAGTTCGCCGTCGGCCCGGCCGGACAGCTGGTGCAGCCGCCGGGTCATCTGCACGGTGCCCATGGTGCTGCCCCGGATCATCATCTCCGCCAGCTTTGTGGTGCTGGGGTCGGCGGCGGCCTGGGCCCGCAGCATGGCGCCGGACATGGCAAGGGCGGCGGTGCCCGGCCCCTTCAGGTGCTCCCCGTGGCTTCTGGCGTAGGCCTGAGAGCGGGCGGCGATGGCCCGGTATTCCCGCAGCTGGTCGCTGAGAGCCCGCTCCATGGCACGGCTCTGGGGCAGCGCCAGGGCGTGGGGGATGGTGCCCACTCCCATGGCGGCGTTTTTGTGGATAAAATTCAAAAGTGTCTGATCGGCATTCATATGCATCCCTCCCTTCGTTATCCTGTGCGCGGGCAGACGCGCCATGCGCGAGAGATCATGGCAGGATACGATGACCTTTTCTGCTGAAAAATGGTAGAAAAACAGAGGAGGTGTTGTATAGAGCGGGGAAAATATCCGTCCGCCCTTGACGGACACGGGAAAAAGCAGGTATACTTTTTTTCAAATGAACGGTCATAGTGCGGGGGGCGGAGCGGCCCCTTCTGCGCGGCCGATGAAAGGAGCCTTCCCATGGGATACACCAGAGAAGACATTATCCGGATCGTCCGGGAGGAAGAGATCGAGTTCATCCGCATGCAGTTCGTGGACATCTTCGGCCAGTTGAAGAATGTGGCCATCACCGCCAGCCAGTTGGAGAAGGCCCTGAACGACCAGATCATGTTCGACGGCTCCTCCATCGAGGGCTTTACCCGCATCCATGAGTCCGACCAGTGCCTGTACCCCGACCTGAACAGCTTCGCCATCCTGCCCTGGCACAGCGTCCACGGCAAGGTGGCCCGGCTGATCTGCGACGTGTACAATACCGACGGCACCCCCTTTGTGGGCGACCCTCGGGGCGTGCTGCGCCGGGTGCTGAAGCGGGCGGAGGACATGGGCTACGACACCTTCAACATCGGGCCGGAACTGGAGTTCTTCCTGTTCGAGCAGGACGAGCAGGGCCGCGCCACCACCAAGACCCGGGACGAGGCGGGCTATTTCGACCTGGGCCCTCTGGACAACGGCGATGTGACCCGGCGGAAGATCTGCGTGGAGCTGGAGAAGTTGGGCTTTGAGATCGAGGCCAGCCACCACGAGTGCGCCCCCGGACAGCATGAGATCGACTTCAAATACTCCGACGCCTTGGACGGCGCGGACAAGATCATGACTTTCAAGCTGGCGGTGAAGATCATCGCCCAGAAGACCGGCCTGCACGCCACCTTTATGCCCAAGCCCATCTTCGGTATCGCCGGGTCCGGGATGCACATGAATATGTCCCTGTTCAAAAATGGCGAGAATGTGTTCTATGACCCGGAGGGGGAGTACGGCCTGTCTAAAACAGCCCTGTCCTTCATCGCCGGCATCCTGGAGCATGTGAAGGGCTTTACCGCCATCACCAACCCCCTGGTGAACTCCTACAAGCGCCTGGTGCCCGGGTATGAGGCCCCCTGCTACAAGGCGTGGTCGGCCTCCAACCGCTCGGCGCTGGTGCGCATCCCATCCGCCCGGGGCAAGTCCACCCGGGTGGAGCTGCGCAGCCCCGACCCCTCCTGCAACCCCTATCTGGCGGTGGCCGTGTGTCTGGCCGCCGGACTGGACGGCATCCAGCGGGGCCTGACCCCGCCCCCCAGCATCACCAGCAACATCTACGAGATGGACGAGGAGGCCCGCCGCGCCTGCGGCATCGAGAGCCTGCCCGGCACCCTGAAGGAGGCGCTGGAGGATCTGGAGGCCGACGCCCTGATCACCGGCGTATTGGGGGAGCACGTCACCCGGCAGTACGTCACCGGCAAGCTGAAGGAGTGGGAGGAGTACCAGACCCGCGTGTCCAGCTGGGAACTGGAGAAGTATCTGGTCACTTACTAAACCATAAAACAGTGCCCCGCGCGTAAGCGCGGGGCACTGTTTTATGCTCCCAGCTTCTGTCCCACCAGAGCCATCTGCTCCGGGGCAGGGGAGAAGGGCATGGTGATCTCAACCGCCACGTTTTCATAGAACAGCAGATACTGGTCGATCAGTCCGTCGCCCCAGTACAGCTGATAGGCGTCCAGCGCCCCCCAGGGGGCGGCGTCGGTGCTCTCGTAGTGGTTGGGGAAGGCGGCGCCCCGGATGGTCTGATCCCTCTCCGCCCGGAGCATCAGCTCCTTCAGCTTCCCATACAGGGCGTGAACCTTCACCCGGGTGACCGTGTAGGACAGGTCAGGCAGGCTCGGGTCATCGGACAGGGGCCGCTGGTCGTACTCTGTGCGCTCCAGAAGGGGAGTGCGGCTGCGGTCCGCCTGAGTGGACCACTCCACGTCGGGCACATCCTCCAGCTCCTGCACATACAGGGGCATCTCGTCGTGATAGACGGAAAAGGTCCAGCCGGTGCTGGTTGTATAGGTCTCGCCGGTGGTTTCGGTGAACTTTCCCAGGGCCATGATCAGAAAGACGGTGGACACCGCCACCAGAAACACGCTGAGAACGCCGGTGAGGGTGATGTTGAGGCCCTTGCTGAAATGCAGCTCCCGCATCCCCCGGCTGCACAGGCTGATCAGCCATGCCACACCCAGCATGACAACGACGGCGGCCAGACCCGTCTTTCCCATGGCGATCCCCAGCAGCAAAACTACGGCGGCCAGAACGGACAGGTTGAAGACGGTGGAGAGCAGGACGGTCCTGCTGCTTTCAGAGGGGGGCAGCATCCCCTGGGCGGCCGCCGCCTTGGCCCGGCCGATCCACCGCAGGGTCCGGATCAGCGCCAGCGCGCCCTCCAGCAGGATGACCACCCAAAGCAGGAGCAGACCGGCTTCCGCCGGGTCGGCCAGATACTCCGCCGGGCGCCGCCGCAGGGTGGACAGCTGCATCATAAGCTGCACGACGGCCAGCAGAATGGTGGATAGGTTGCCAGACAGGATCCTTTTCTTGGCCAGCCGCACCAGACCCTCGGCCTGCACCGCCGGGTCGGTCTCCATGGGCACCGGGTCGGGGCGATCATTGGAGAACAGGAGCATGGCGTCCTGCTGGGCCTCCAGCTTCCAGCCGTCCGCTGTGGCGTACTCCTCCAGCAGCTGCTGACCCGGAGTGGGGACGGGGTCGTAGGGGGACACCTTGGGAAGACAGACCACCGCGAAGTGCAGCTGCCGGGGCTCGATCCGCTCGTATTGACACAGGTACATGCCCAGCTTTCGGATCATCCAGCCCTTGGCGGCCATCTCCTCCAAATGGCGCTGGACGGCGGCGGTGTCATAGATGGAAAAACGGTTCAATTCGTATTTTTTGTCTTTCATGTCGTCTCCTCCCCGGTCAAGCGCCGGTAGTCCTGGGCCTGGGCGCAGATGCGGCGGTACTCCCGGTCCAGCATCTCCTGCCCCTCGTCCGTCAGTAAATAGCTGCGCCGCCGGCCCTCCACCCGGGTCTCGCGGATGTACCCGGCGTCTACAAACTGCTCCAGCAGGTTATACAGGGTGCCGGAGCCCACCGTCACCCGCCCGCCGGTCATGGCGGGCACCAGCTCCAGAATGTCGATGCCGCAGCGCTCCTGCCGCAGACACAGCAGGATGTAAAACATCTGCTCCGTCAGCGTCTGGAATTTCAGGCGGGGCATGGGGTCACCTCCTATTCTCGAATATCGAGTTATCTTGGCATCATCATAACCTCGAATATCGAGAATGTCAAGAGGTATTTTGAGATCCTGCGAATTCTTTTCGCATCCCCCGTCCCCCGCAGGGGGCGGGGGATACGAAAAGAGGGGAGGCGGCGGGCCGGAGACCGGGACGCTCCCGGCCGCGCTGAAAAGGTGTGGATCTGTTCACAAAATTTGCTTTACTCCCGGTGATGTTTTGCGTATAATGGTACGAGTCGCAGCAGAGAAAGGAGGACGTGGTCATTCCACCAGAAGCGCCAGCGCTTGCCCTGTCCCGGAACGGCGGGGACAAGACGACGAGGAGAGGGGAGTATCGAAGGATTCGGCGGATGCCCCTCCGCATGAAGCTCCGGATGCGTGACGCAGTGCTGAAATACCCGGGCGACCGGGGAACAGAGGGCCTGCGGCCGGAGACGAGGAACAAATAGCTGCGAGTTTGTCCTCCCATTTTCGCGCCCCAAAGGGTGCGCCGATCCAGGAGGAATATCATATGTGTGGTATCGTAGGATTCATTGGAGGGGAGCAGGCCGCTCCCATTCTGCTGGAGGGCCTGTCCCGTCTGGAGTACCGGGGATACGACTCCGCCGGTCTGGCGGTGTATGACCCCCATAAGGGGCTCCAAGTCAGCAAGGCCAAGGGCCGCCTGAAGGCCCTGTACGACCTGACCCACGGCGGTGCCGACGTGAAGGGCACCATGGGCGTGGGCCACACCCGCTGGGCCACCCACGGGGAGCCCAATGACATCAACTCCCACCCCCAGGTCAGCCAGTCAGGCCGGGTGGCGGTGGTGCACAACGGCATCATCGAGAACTACCTGCGTCTGAAGGAGTTTCTCACCGAGAAGGGGGTCCGCTTTGTGTCCGACACGGACACCGAGGTGGTGGCCCAGCTGGTGGACTACTACTACAAGGGCGACCTGCTGGACGCGGTGGCCCATGTGCTGAAGGTCATCGAGGGGGCCTATGCCCTGGGCATCGTCTGCGCCGACGAGCCGGATAAGCTCGTGGCTGCCCGGAAGGACGCCCCTCTGCTGCTGGGCTACGGCGAGGGCTGCAATTTCCTGGCCAGCGATGTCACCGCTCTGGTGAAGTACACCCGAAACGTGAGCTATATGGAGGACGGCGAGGTGGCCGTGCTCACCCGGGAGGGCATCCAGTGCTACGACAGCCTGATGCGCCCTGTCCGGAAGGAGATCTCCCGGGTGGAGTGGGAGATCGATGCGGCGGAGAAGGGGGGCTACCCCCACTTCATGCTCAAAGAGATCATGGAGCAGCCCGACGCCCTGCGCCGGTGCATCTCTCCCCGCATCAAGGCCGGGGAGGTGTATTTCCAGGACTTCCCCCTGGCGGCGGAGGAGATCCGCGCCTTCAAGAAGCTGTATATCGTGGCCTGTGGCTCCAGCTACCATGTGGGCATGGTGGGCAAGTACAATTTGGAGCGGCTGCTGCGTCTGCCGGTGGAGGTGGCCCTGGCCTCTGAGTTCCGGTACATGGACCCCATCGTGGACGGGAACACCTTGGTCATCGTCATCAGCCAGTCGGGGGAGACCCTGGACACCATGGCCGCCCTGCGGGAGGCCAGGCGTCTGGGCGCCAAGGTGCTGTCCATCGTGAATGTGGTGGGCTCCTCCATCGCCCGGGAGTCGGATGTGGTGCTGTACACCTGGGCCGGACCGGAGATCGCCGTGGCCACCACCAAGGCGTACTCCACCCAGATGGCGGTGCTGGACCTACTGGGCCTGTATTTTAGTCAAATGCTGGGCACCTTGCCCAAGGCTGACTACCAGGCCGCCCTGGAAGAACTGCAGCGCCTGCCGGAGAAGATGGAGCGGGTGCTGGAGGAGAAGGACGAGATCCAGTATCTGGCCTCCCAGTACTTCAACCACGACTCCATCTTCTTCATCGGCCGCAATCTGGACTATGCCCTGGGGCTGGAGGGCTCCCTGAAGCTGAAGGAGATCTCCTACATCCACTCCGAGGCCTATGCCTCCGGTGAGCTGAAGCACGGCACCATCAGCCTGATCGAGGACGGCACCCTTGTGGTGGCCCTGGGCACCTACGGCAAGCTGTTCGACAAGGCCATCAGCAACGTAGTGGAGGTCAAGGCCCGGGGGGCCGATGTGCTGGCCCTGTCTACCGAGAGCCATGAGCAGGAGATGGCCAAACATGCCAACGCCGTGATCACTGTGCCCGACACCATCGACCTGCTGCTGCCCTCTCTGGGGGTGCTGCCCCTGCAGCTGTTCGCCTACTATGTGGCCCTTCAGCGGGGGTGCGACATCGACAAGCCCCGCAACCTGGCCAAGTCCGTCACAGTGGAATAAAAAAGAGTGCCCGCCCGGCTTTTGCCGGGCGGGTGTTCTTATTGAAAACTGGCCACTTTGTTCTGTATCATTCTGGACATTGTAAACATGCCAGATCCCGGTATACTGTCCCTAACGACAGGCGGAACACGCCGGAACAGGTGATAACTATGAACGACCGGAAGACCAAAAAACTCGTGCTCAGCGCCCTGATGGCGGCGCTGGTCTATGTCTCTACCAGCATCATTCAGATCCCGTCCCCCGCCACCAACGGCTATGTGAATCTGGGCGACTGCTTCGTGCTGCTGTCCGGCTGGCTGCTGGGTCCGTGGTACGGTGCCGCGGCGGCGGGCATCGGCTCTATGCTGGTGGATCTGCTGGGCTCTTATGCCCACTATGCCCCCGGCACCCTGGTCATCAAGGCCGCGGACGCCATGGCCGCCGCCCTGATCTTCCGGGCCATGGGCCGCGGCAAGACCGGTATGCTGGTCAGCGGCGTGGTGGGGGAGATCATCATGGTGCTGGGCTACTTCGCCTATGCCGCCATGCTGCTGGGCAAGGGGCTGGCCGCCGCCGCCAGCATCCCCGGGAATATCGCCCAGGGCGTGGCCGGTATCGTGCTGGGCATCGGCCTGGCCGTGGCCCTGCAGAAGATCGGCGTCGCCGAAAAGGCCGGCCTGGCCGCGTGATAGAACGGATCAAACGCCCCCGGATGCATAGCGTCCGGGGGCGTTTGATAGTTTCTGTCAGGACTTAGAACTGGAACCCGGTCGCGGGACCCAATATGTTGGCGGCGGTGACCGTGGCGGAGTATTCCCCGTCCAAAATGACCATCTGCCCGTCCTTGTACTGGCTGGAGAAACCACTGGGCCACACGCAGGTGCGGTCATACTCGTCGGTGACCACTGCCGCAAGGGTCAGTATATCTCCCTCTTCCAGAGTCAGGGCGAGGGGCGGGATAAAAAATTCATACAGATTCGTGGTCATTCGGTCTTCTGGATCGGCGGGGTCCAGCCATGTGACCAGCTTCTGGTTCAGGAACAGGCCTGCCTTCAGTTCCTGGATCTGGGCCGTGGGCAGAGGCCCGCCCTCGAAAAAGTTCTGCTGGTGGACATAAACGCGGGCATTGGACCCCTCCGGGACGGTAAAAAGATCGCCCCCTGTGAACTGGGCCATGTCCTCGTCCCCCCACAGCTCCACGTTGGGTAGACTGTCACTGTAAAGGGAGCTGTAGTACCCCAGGGTCTGCACCTGTCGTTCGTCCCCGTCGATCAGGGTCACCGACAGCGTCACCGCGTCCACCAGCGGGCCGGTGAGCTCCGCGGTGAACCGTCCGCCGTCCGCCCTGACGCCCTCTACCTCGATGGCATCCTGCCCCTCGGAGGTATAGCGGAACACCGCACTGGTCTGGCTGGTATAGGATTTTGGTACGGCGGTCAGAGAGAAGGTCACCGTGCCAGCGGGGACATCGGCGGACGTCACCTCGGTGCTGAAGTCGTCCAATAGGCTGTTCTGCTTCTCCAGCATAGCGGAGATGCTGTCTGTCAGGGTGCTGATCCGGGTGCCCACGTTGTCGTAGATGTGGGACACGGAGTAGGACAGGTCACGGTACTGCGCGTCCAGCGCGGACAGGCGGCTGTTCAGGGCGGCGCCCAGAGAGCATACCAGCACCACCGCCGCGGCGCAGCCCCCGGCCAGCAGATACTTCTGCTTCCGGCTCATCCGCCGGGGCGGCGGGGGAGAGACGGGCTCACGCTCCTGCGGCTGCTGATACTTGCGGAAAATGTCCTCGATGAGCTCCGCCTGCCGGTCGGTAAGAGTCTCCTCCGGCTTTTCCGGGGCCTCCTCCACGCCCAGCAGCCAGCCCACGGACACGCCGAACAGGCGGCTGAGGGCGATGAGCTTGTCGATGTCGGGCAGCGATGCGTCGCTCTCCCACTTATAGATGGCCTGCCGGGAT
The DNA here is from genome assembly GCA_934659475.1 of uncultured Oscillospiraceae bacterium. Lineage (GTDB taxonomy): Bacteria > Bacillota > Clostridia > Oscillospirales > Oscillospiraceae > Lawsonibacter. The sequence continues at coordinate 1,847 of CAKUHX010000027.1, read as the reverse complement.
ACCCCCAGCTGTTCCCCCAGATTCTCCTGAGACAGGCCCTGTTCCTTTCGTTTGGCCGCGATGCGCTGGCCGGTGGTCATTGTGGTCATGGGATCGTCCTCCTTTGCCCGGAGTGTACCAGAGGGGGCGGGAACAGGCCACCATCCGGCGGTGGATTTCTGCTAACCGGCGGTTTACAACGCCGGGAAAGCCTTGGGGGAGAAGGGGTCTATCAATTGAAATATCCTTCGATCTGCTCCCGGCCCGCGCTGACGCGCCCCTGAACAAAATCGGGCTTGCCGCCGCCACGGCCCCCCAGGGCCTGGTTCATGTCCTTGGAGAAGGCCCGCAGGTCGCCCCCGCGCTGGCCCACGGCGTAGGCATACCCCCCGGCATCATCGCCGGAGAAGCAGGCGCACCGCCCGCCGCAGACGTTCAAAACGGCGTCGCACAGCCGCCGCAGGCCGTCGGGGGTCAGTCCCTCCTCAAACAGCAGCACATCCCCGGCCCCGGTGTACTGCTCCGCCAGAGCGCGGAAGCGGGCGTCCTCCATGGCGGTCAGGCGGGCCTTCAGCTGGTGGTTCTCCTCCAACAGACGCTCCACCCCGCGGCCGGTCTCCGCCGCCTTGGTGGACAACAGGTTGGAGATATGGCGGTTCTGGGCCACCATGGCGTTGACATAACGCAGCGCACGGCCGCCGCACACCAGCTCGATGCGCACGCCGTCCCGGAACCGCTGGACGCTCAGCAGCTTGATCAGGCCCACCTGTCCGGCGGAGCGCACATGGGTGCCGCAGCAGGCGCAGGTGTCCGCCCCGGGGAAGGTGACGATGCGCACCTGGCCCTGGATGGCCTTCTTGCTGCGGTAGTCCATCCGCTCCAGCTCGTCGGAGGTGGGGTACAGCAGCTGCACCGGCCTGTCTTGCCACAGGTAGCGGTTGGCCTCCAGCTCCAGCTCCTCCAGCTGCTGCTGGTCCAGCTCCACGTTCAGGTCGATGGTCACCACGTCGCTGCCCATGTGGAAACCCACATTGTCGCAGCCGTATTTGGCGTGGGCCAGGCCGGAGACGATGTGCTCGCCGGAGTGCTGCTGCATGTGGTCCAGCCGCCGCTCCCAGTCCACGATGCCCTCCACCTGGCTCCCCACCTCCAGAGGACCGGCGCAGGTGTGGACGATCTGGCCGCCCCGGTCATGTACCTCCAGGACCTGCACGCCGCCAAGGGTGCCGGTGTCATAGGGCTGTCCGCCCCCCTCGGGGAAGAAGGCGGTCTGGTCCAGGGTGACATCATAGCCCTTTTTGCCCTGGGCGCAGGAGAGCACCCGGGCGGTGAACCGGGTGAGGTAGGAGTCGTTTTCAAACAGCTTGTTCATGGCGCTGCCTCCCCATGTAAAAGTTGGTGGGGACAGTATACCACAAAAGGCCGGAAAAGGTAAGAGCAGATCCGGTAAACTCTACGCTGCGCAGGTGGCGCGGCGGCCCGGTTCAAATTCAACGGAGTGACGAAGCTCTTGTGCTGCTGCAACCGGGACGGGCTGTTTGCCCTCAAGGTAGGAGGAAAGGCCGTATAGGGAGGACCCCCTTGGGTGTACGCGATCCTGCAACAAAAGCCGTCCTGTCACGGAGAAGTGACAGGACGGCTTTCTGCTGTCCGGAAAGGGGGAGATATGGTGAAGATCGCCATTGACGCGGGACACTACAAGGGGACACCGGGGCGGCGGACGGACCGGGACACGGGGAGGGATATGAGCGAATGAAGTACACCAAGAGCAGAAGCACCCACATCGTGGAGGTGCCCGCGAAAGACTTTGCGGTGCGGCTGGTGGACAAGGCCAAGAAGTCGGCCTATAGCGGCAACTACTGCAACGC
>CAKUHX010000026.1 GCA_934659475.1 uncultured Oscillospiraceae bacterium | reverse complement strand
TCAATGTCCACTCGTCCCTGCTGCCCAAATACCGGGGTGCCGCCCCCATCAACTGGGCGGTGCTCAACGGGGACGCAGTCAGCGGCGTGACCATCATGGACATGGCCCACGAGCTGGACGCCGGCGACATCATCGCCCAGGTGACCACCCCAGTCAGCCGGGAGGAGACAGCACAGCAGCTGTATGACCGCCTGGCCCGGATGGGGGGCGGCCTGCTGGTCCAGACCGTGGCCGCCATCGAAGGCGGCACGGCACGGCGCACGCCTCAGGATCCCGCGCAGGTCACCTTTGCCCCCATGTTGTCCCGGGAGCTGTCTCCCATGGACTGGAGCCACCCCGCCAGCCGCCTGCACGACCAGGTGCGGGGGCTCCTGCCCTGGCCCACAGCTTCGGCCGAGCTGCCAAATGGAGACAAGGTAAAGGTCTTTACAACAGTTGAAACAGATGAAACGACGCAGAAGGCTCCAGGAACTGTCCTGCGGGCGGATAGGGCCGGCATCGATGTGGCCTGCGGCGGCGGGACCGTTCTGTGCATCACGGAGCTTCAGGCTCCCGGCAGCCGCCGTATGTCCGCGGCGGACTATTTGCGGGGCCATAAGCTGATCTGAAAATTACGGAAGGGGGGAAACGCCTTGGACGCCAGAGAAGCCGCGATGCTGACCCTGAACGCCTGTGAGCGGCAGGGCGGCTGGTCAGACGGCGCACTGAAAAAGCAGCTGAAGCAGGCCGGGCTTTCCCAGCGGGACGCGGCTCTGGCCACCCAGCTGTGCTTCGGTGTGCTGCAAAACCGCATGCTGCTGGACTTCTATCTCTCCCACTTCTCCAATATCCCCCTCAAGCGTATGGAGAGCCGGGTGCTGCAGAACCTGCGCCTGGGGGCCTATCAGATGCTGTTTTTAGACCGCATCCCCCACAGCGCGGCGGTGAACGCCGCCGTGGCCCTGACGAAGAGCCACTGCAAGAACCCAAGGGCGCCGGGGATGGTGAATGCCATCCTGCGGGGTCTGGAGCGGCGGCTGAACGACCTGCCCACCATTCCGGAGGGGGATCGGACGGAGTATCTCTCCGTGCGGTACAGCCACCCGCGCTGGCTGGTGGAGGAGTATCTTCGCGCCTTGGGACCGGAGGGGGCCGCCGCCCTTTTAGAGGCGGACAACAGCCGCCCCCCCATGACCGCCATGGTCAATACGTTCAAAACGGATGCTGCCGCCATGATGCAGCGGCTGGGGGAGAGCGGCATCGCCGCCGCGGCCCATCCCTGGCTGCCGAACTGCCTGGAGCTGTCCGGCACCGGAGATCTGGAGGAACTGACCGCCTTTCAGGAGGGGCTGTTTTACATCCAGGACCCCGCGTCCCGCCTGGCCGTCCTGGCCTCTGGGCTTGGGCCGGGGGACCGCGTGTTGGATACCTGCGCCGCCCCCGGGGGCAAGTCCTTTGCCGCCGCTCTTCAGATGAAGGGCCGGGGCGAGGTGGTCTCCTGCGATCTACACCCCCACAAAAAGACGCTGATCCAGCGGGGCGCCCAGCGGCTGGGCCTGTCCTGCATCACCCCTATGACCGCCGACGGGACGGTGTTTCGCTCGGAGTGGGAGGGGGCCTTTGACACGGTACTGGTGGACGCCCCCTGTTCCGGCCTGGGGGTCATCCGAAAAAAGCCCGACATCCGCTATAAGGATCCGGAGCCGCTGAAAGGCCTTCCGCCGGTGCAGCTGGCGATCCTAAATAATGCCAAGCGCTATGTCAAGCCAGGGGGAGTGCTGCTGTACTCCACCTGTACCGTGCTGGAACGGGAAAATCAGGAGGTCATCCGGGCGTTTCTGGCGGAAAACAGCCAGTTCGCGCCGGAGGGCTTTACCCTTCCCGGACCTGTGGGCAGTGTGGAGGAGGGGATGGTCACCCTCTGGCCCCATCTGTACGGCACGGACGGGTTCTTTATCTGCAAGCTGAGAAAAGGGGAGAGTCCCTGTAATGGTTGACATAAAATCTATGACACTGGAGGAGCTGGCCGCCTATTTCAAGGAGCTGGGACAGCCCCCCTTCCGGGCGAAGCAGGTGTTCCGGTGGCTGTACCGGGGCGTGACCTCCTTCGACGAGATGACCGACCTGCCCAAAGCCCTGCGGGAACAGCTGGAGGAGCGCTGTTTCCTGACGGTGCCCAAGGTGGCCCGGAAACAGGTGTCCGCCATCGACGGTACCATCAAATATCTCTGGGAGCTGGCCGACGGCAACTGCATCGAGACGGTGCTCATGCGCTATCAGCACGGAAACACTGTCTGCGTCTCCAGCCAGGTGGGCTGCCGCATGGGCTGCGCTTTCTGTGCCTCTACGATCGCGGGGCGGGTGCGGGACCTGACCCCGTCAGAGATGGTGGACCAAGTACTGTTCACCCAGCTGGACAGCGGCGCCCATATCTCCAACATCGTGCTCATGGGCATCGGCGAGCCCTTGGATAATTTCGACACAGTGATGAGATTTCTCCAGCTGGTCAACCACCCGGAGGGACTGAACATCGGGATGCGGCACATCTCCCTGTCCACCTGCGGGTTGACGGACTCTGTCGGTATCGCTCCACGCGCCCGATGACGAGACCCGTTCCCAGATCATGCCCATCAACCGCTCGGTCGGGGTGGACAAGCTGATGGACACCTGCCGTCGGTATTTCAAGACCACCGGGCGGCGCATCTCTTATGAGTACGCCATGATCGATGGAGTGAACGACTCCGACCGGCAGGCCGACCTGCTGGCCGGACTGCTGAAGGGGCTGCCAGGGCATGTGAACCTGATCCCCCTGAACGACGTGGAGGAGAGCCCCCTAAAGCCCAGCCGCCGGGTGGCCCAGTTCCAGAAGCGGCTGGAGTCCCACGGCGTGACAGTGACGGTGCGCCGGCGGCTCGGCAGCGATATCGACGCCTCCTGCGGCCAGCTGCGCCGCAAGGCGATGAAAGAAAAACAGACGGATTGAGGGCGCCGCCCGGCAGGACGGTATGCTCTTCGATTTTCAGGCCGGGGTGCCGGCGGAAAAGAGGATGACCCATGGAAGTGTGGGGGATCACCGACCGCGGTGTGGTACGGGAACAGAATCAGGACACCTTTGCCGTGCGGCGGCTGCCCGACGGGCGCGTCGCCGCCGTGGTATGCGACGGTATGGGGGGCGCCCGTGCGGGCAACGTGGCCAGCACTCTGGCGGCGGAGAGCTTCTTTGACGCCTTTGACCAGGAGGGCTTCGGGGGCGGGGACGACCGCGGTCTTCTGGAGCGCGCCGCCGCCCGGGCCAATGAGCAGGTCTATCACCGCTCCCTTCACGACGACAGTTGCACCGGCATGGGCACCACGCTGGTGGCCATTCTGGCCGGCGAAAGGGAGACGACCCTTCTGAACGAGGGGGATAGCCGGGCCTACCACATTACGGAGCAGGGCATCACCCAGATTACCCGGGACCACTCCCTGGTGCAGGATCTGGTGCAGCGGGGGGAGCTGACCCCCGAGCAGGCCCGCAACCACCCTCACAAAAACCTGATCACCCGGGCGTTGGGGGCGGAACCGGAGCTGAACGCCGATCTTTTCCGGGTGCAGGCAGCCCCCGGGGAATTTCTGCTGATGTGCAGCGACGGACTGAGCAATATGGTCACGGATCAGGAGCTGCTGTATGAGGTGATCCACGGCGGAGATCCGGACAGCTGCTGCCAGCGGCTGCTGGACATTGCGCTGCGCCGCGGCGCGCCGGACAATGTGACGGCCGTGCTGATCCAGTATTGAGTCAGACGGCGCCGGCCCCCTAAAACAGGAACAAGGGAGGAGATTTACCATGGATCAGTATATTGGTAAATTACTCGACAACCGATATGAAATTCTGGAGCTGATCGGCGTGGGCGGCATGGCCCGGGTGTACAAGGCCCGGTGTCACTGGCTCAACCGCTATGTGGCCATCAAGATCCTGCGGGACGACCTGGCCCAGGACTCCGAGATCCGCCGCCGTTTCCACGATGAGTCCCAGGCTGTAGCCATGCTGTCTCACCCTAACATCGTGGCCGTGTACGACGTCAGCCGCTCCTCGGACCAGGAGTATATCGTCATGGAGCTGATCGACGGCATCACGCTGAAGCAGTACATGCAGCGCAAGGGCAATAAGCTGCCCTGGCGGGAGGCCCTGCACTTCATCACCCAGATCGTCAAGGCGCTGGGCCACGCCCACAGCCGGGGCATCATCCATAGGGACATCAAGCCCCACAATATCATGGTGCTGCGGGACGGCAGCGTCAAGGTGGCCGATTTCGGTATTGCCCGGGTCTCCGCCGGAGGGCACAGCACCCTGACCCAGGAGGCCCTGGGCTCTGTCCACTACATCTCCCCGGAGCAGGCCAGGGGCAGCCGCATCGATGCCCGGTCCGACCTGTACTCCGCCGGTGTGGTGCTGTATGAGATGATCACCGGCCGCCTGCCCTTCGAGGGGGACAACCCCGTCTCTGTGGCCATCCAGCACATCAATTCCATCCCCTTATCCCCCCGGGAGATCGACCCGGAGCTGCCCGAGGCATTAGAGGCCATCACCATGAAGGCCATGGCCCCCGACCCCGACGACCGGTATACCTCCGCCGACGAGATGCTGGCCGACCTGGAGGAGTTCCGCAAAAACCCCAACATCAACTTCGACTTCGGCCCCACGGACTTTCTTCCCCAGGAGGAGGTAGAGGAGGCGGAGCGTACCCAGATCCGCGCGGTCCCGCCGCCCCACCGCTCCCGGCTGGAGGAGAAGCCGCCCCACCGCCGCCGACGGGAGCAGGAGGGGGATGATGAGCCGGAGGAGCACCGCTCCGCAGCGCCCATCGTGGCCGCGGTACTGCTGATCCTGGCCTTTGTGGGCGGGGTGATCTACTTCCTGTATGCCACTTTTATGTCCGGCTTGTTCGCCCCCACAGACAGCTATCCCGTCCCAAATCTGAAGGAAAAGATCTTTGACGAGGTGGTCCAGGACGAGACCATATTGGGGGACCACTTTACCATCGAGATCGGCAGCACGGTCAGCGACGATACCCCCGCGGGCACCATCATCGGCCAGAGCCCCGCAGCTGGATCCACGGTGAAGGAAGAGATGAACACCATCACCGTGACCGTCAGCAGCGGACCGGAGATCATTCTGATGCCCGATGTGCTGAATAAGGAGTATCTTAAGGCGGTCAGCGAGCTGGTGAACATGCAGCTGGACGTCTCCACCCCGTACACCTACCGCAACTCCTCTGAGATCGCCAAGGACCATATCATTGAGACCAGGCCCATGCCGGGCACGCCGCTGTCCCCCGGCGATGAGGTGACTATCGTCATCAGCAGCGGACCGGAGATCAAGTCCCTGGAGCTGCCCAACTATAAGGACAGGACCCGGGCCTGGACCGAGGACGACCTGAAGCTGCGCAATCTGGTGCCCAACGTGCAGGAGGTTTACAGCGACACCGTAGAGGCCGGAACGGTGATCACCCAGTACCCCGACGCCGGCACGGTGGTGGAGGAGGGCAGCACGGTGAACATTCAGGTCAGCAAGGGGCCTGACCCGGCCAGCCAGCCCAAGACCGTGACCCGGCAGGTCACAGTGGCCGTCCCCATGGACAGCGGGACGGTGAATGTGAAGGTGACCATGGACGGCGAGGTCGTCTATGAAAACGATGTCACCTTTGACAGTGAAAACGACCCCCTGATGAATATGGGCAGCGTGTCCTTCATGGTGACCGGCTCGGGCACCAAGGTACTGTCCGTGTACTACAACGGCCAGCTGGATCACACCCAGACCGTTGACTTCACCCAGCCCTGATGGAGGGAGTCATCATCAAGGCCCTCAGCGGCTTCTATTACGTGGATGACGGAAGTGACGTTTACGCCTGCCGTGGCCGGGGAAAGCACCGGTATGAAAAAGTGACCCCCCTGGTGGGTGACCGGGTGGAGTTCACACCCCTGGACAATGGGCAGGGGGCGCTGGACCAGATCCTGCCCCGAAAGAACCGGTTTTTCCGCCCGGCGGTGGCCAATATCGACCTGCTGGTGATCATCGCGTCTATGGCTATCCCCCGCACCGATCCCTTCCTGATCGACCGGGTGGTGACCATTGCCGAGGGAAACGGCTGCGACAGCGTGATCTGCGTAAACAAGTGCGATCTGGAGCCTGGGGACGAACTGGCAGACATATACCGTGCCGCCGGGTTTCAGACCATCCTGATCAGCGCCGAGACCGGCGAGGGGATAGACCGTCTGAGGGAGACCATATCCGGCAAGGTATGTGCCTTTACAGGAAACTCAGGTGTTGGGAAATCCAGCATTTTGAACGCGCTGGAGCCCGATTTTTCCCTCCCGGTGGGCGAAGTGAGCAAGAGCCTTGGCCGCGGGCGGCACACTACCCGGCAGGGGGAGCTGGTCCGCCTGTCCTGCGGGGCGCTGGCGGCAGATACGCCGGGCTTTTCCTCCTTCGATGCGGATAAGATGGAGCTGTGCCGCAAGGAGCAGCTGCAGTACAGGTTCCGGGAGTTTGCGCCCTATCTGGACAAGTGCCGCTTTCAGGACTGCGCCCATATCAAGGAGAAAGGCTGCGCCGTGCTGGCGGCCGTTAAAGAGGGGAAGATCCCCCTCTCCCGCCACCAGAGCTATGTTCGCCTGTATGAGCAGGCCAGCGAGATCCCCGACTGGGAGCGAAACGATTAGAACAGACGCACAGCAATTGCTGTGCGTCTGTTTTTTGCACCTGCGGGCCGTTTTTCCATATACTATTTTAGAATCTGAATGGGAGGGAGGCGTTGTTATGGGTATCGTGGTAGTGCGCTCCCCTAAGTGCCTGAAGGGCCTGCTGCGCAGGCTGTTCGGCCTGAAGGAGGAGAAGTAGCATAGGATCCGCTCTCCGGTCATATAGTGTTGCAGGCAGCCGCAGGTCGGCCGACACAAATGGAAAAGGGAGCGGAACTGAGCATGGAACTGGAATTTGAACGGGATCATCTTCACGATCATGAGACGGTGCTGGACACGACCCTGTGCCAGGAGGAGACGCTGGAGGCCATCGTACCGGACGCCTGCCCCGACATTCGCCGCATCGTGGACTGCTGCGGTCAGGTCTGTTTGACAGGAAAGCAGGCCCAGGACGGGGCGGCCGCGGTCAGCGGGGTCATCCGGGCCGCGGTGCTGTATCAGCCGGAGGGGGGGACCACCCTGAAGAAGCTGGAGCTGTCCCTGCCCTTCAGCTGCCGGGCGGAGTGCGCCGCCATGACGCAGGCGGCGGAGATCGTAGCTTCCCCCAGGCTGCGGCGGATCGAAGCCAGGGCGCTGAACCCGCGGAAAGTGCTGCTGCGGGTGGATCTGGCGGTAGACCTGCTGGTCCTTCAGCCCCGGGAGCGCACGATCTGTACCCAGGCGCCGGAGGAGAGCGGGAACGGGCTGTGCCAGCTGTGGGAGCAGCGGGAGACCTACATCCTGTCCGCCGTGCGGGAGCGGCCCTTCTCCATGTCTGAAACGGTGCGCCTGCCTGTGGGCGACGGCGTGGAGATCCTGTCCTGCCGGGGGACGGCGTTGTGCGGCGAGAGCCGGCTCATCGGCAGCAAGCTGATCTTCAAGGGCAGCATCGATCTTCAGCTGCTGCTGCAGGACGGCTCCGGCGGGCTTACGGCCCACCAGGAGAGCCTGGCTTTCTCCCAGGTCATGGAGGCGGCCGGAGCAGGGGAGGACAGCACCTGCGACATGGATGTGGAGCTGACCGACCTGTCCTGGCAGCCGGCGGGGGAGGATGGCCGCAGTATAGAGATCAGCGCGGAGCTGCTGGCCCAGGCCATGGTATGGGAACGCAGGCCCCTGCAGCTGCTGCGGGACCTGTACAGCACCAGCTGCCTGACCCAGGTGCAGACGGAGGAACTGGCCCTGACCCAGCTGGTGGACCGCTCTGTGCGCACCCAGAGCGTGCGCGAGCTGCTGGAGACCGCCGCCCCCGCCCACAGCGCGGTGGACTGTTGGCTGTCTCTGGGGCAGGTGGAGCAGCAGCGGGAGGGGGACAGCGTGAATGTCACTGCCCAGATCCAACTGACCGCCCTCTACCTCAACGACGAGGGGCAGCTGCAGTCGGTGCAGCGGGCCGCCCAGGCCGTGTGCAGGGTGGAGTGCCCCCAGGAGGCGGAGTGCCGGGTCCGGTGCCGCTGGAGCGGCGAAATGTTTGCCGCGCTGGCCGCCGGCGGGGTAGAGGTCCGGTGCAGTCTGGACTTTTTCTGCACAGTGCTGGCCCGGCAGAGCGTCACCATGGCAGTGCGGGGCGAGCTGGGGGAGAAGCGTGCGGCGGAGGCTGGAGAGCAGCCCTCGGTGGTGCTGCGTCTGGCCGCCCCGGGGGAGCGGCTTTGGGACATCGCCAAGGCATACGGCACCACCCGGGAGGAGATCCGCCTGGCCAACGGTCTGGAGGAGGACGAGACGCCGGAGCACACCATGCTGCTCATACCGCGGGTGCGGTAAAGCGGACATAGGACTGCAAAGCGGGGAGAGGGAGACCTCTCCCCGTTTTATGTATATTTCCAAAGGTCCGCTCATAGCCTGTAAAGAAAATACCGGCTGACCAATGAAGGCCGAAGGAGGAGTCAACGTGGAAGACCGCAAGATCTATGAAGATATCGCCCTCCGCACTGAGGGAGACATCTATATCGGCGTGGTAGGGCCGGTACGCACGGGCAAGTCCACTTTCATCAAGCGATTTATGGAGACCATGGTCATCCCCAACATCGAAAACGTCTACCGCCGGGAGCGCGCCCGGGACGAGCTGCCCCAGAGCGGTTCCGGCCGCACTATCATGACGGCGGAGCCCAAGTTCGTGCCCGAGGAGGCTGTCGACCTGGAGATGGAGGCGGGGCGCACCCTGCGCCTGCGGATGATCGACTGCGTGGGCTACATGGTGGATGGCGCGGCGGGCCATCTGGAGGGGGAGACCGAGCGCATGGTGACCACTCCCTGGTTCCCTCAGGAGATCCCCATGGCAGAGGCGGCGGAGATCGGCACCCGGAAGGTCATTGCGGAGCACTCCACCATCGGCATCGTGATCACCACCGACGGCACCATCACCGACATCCCCAGGGAGGGCTATCTGGAGGCGGAGGGACGGGTCATACAGGAACTGAAGGAACTGGGTAAGCCCTTTTTGGTGCTGCTCAACTCCGCCCAGCCCAACTCCGAGCGGGCCCGCGCCATCCGGGCGGACATCGCCCAGCGGTATGATGTGACCTGCGTGGCCTGCAGCTGTCTGGAGCTGGGGCGTGAGGAGATCGGCGAGATCCTGAAGAGCGTGCTCTATGAGTTCCCTCTGAAGGAACTGGACCTGTTCCTCCCCCCGTGGGTGGACGCCCTGCCCAGGGAGCACCCCATCAAGGCGGCCCTGTATGACGCCATCCGGGCGGGGGCAAAGGGGCTGCAGAGGATCCGCGATGCCGAGGGGGCCGTGGCCCATATGGCCGCCTGTGAGCAGGTATGCGATGCGCGGCTGCGCTCCATCGACCTGGGCACCGGGCTGGCCCAGGCGGTGCTGGAGCTGCCCAGGGCTCTGTTCTATCAGACGATCTCCCAACAGTCGGGCTTTGAGATCGCCGACGATGGCGACCTGATGGGCCTGCTGACCCGGCTGGCCAAGATAAAGTCGGAATATGACAAGGTAGCTGACGCCCTGCACGAGGTGGAGGAGACGGGGTACGGGATCGTGGTGCCCTCCATCGACTCCCTTGTACTGGAGGAGCCGGAGATCGTCCGCCAGGGGGGACGGTACGGCGTGCGGCTGAAGGCCAGCGCCCCGTCCATCCATATGATCCGGGCGGACATCGAGACCGAGGTGTCGCCCATCGTGGGCAGCGAAAAGCAGAGCGAGGAGATGGTCCATTACCTGCTGCAGGAGTTCGAGGGGGATACCAGCAAGATCTGGCAGTCCAACATTTTCGGCAAGTCCTTCTATGAGCTAGTGGGGGAGGACCTGAACGCCAAGGTCAAGCGCATGCCGGAAGACGCCCGGGCCAAGCTGCGGGAGACCCTGCAGCGGATCATCAACGAGGGCTCCGGCGGCCTGATCTGTATCATTCTGTAAATGCGGCGGGAGATACAGGGATGCAGGGACAACATGTGTGCAAAACCGGAAAAATTCCGGACGTTTTGTCGGCGATCGATCAGATCCCATTGACATTTTGCGGCATATCAGTACAATAGGTAAGACCGGCCGCGCGAAGCGCCGGAAATTGCGCTGCATCCTCTGTGGGAGGAGCGGCAGCAGGAGGTAAAGTTACTATGTCAAACGCAAATGTCAACCCCAAGGTGGGCCGTCTGGCCCGCATGGCCCTGCTGGTGGCCATCATCATTCTGCTCACCTTTACGCCTCTGGGCTACATCACGCTGCCCTTCATCGCGGCGACCACCATCCAGATGCCGGTGATCATCGGTGCGGTGATGATGGGGCCTGTTTCCGGCCTGGTGCTGGGCATCGCCTTTGGCCTGTCCGCCCTGTGCAAGGTGCTGATGATGCCGGGGGCCGACCCTGTGGCCACCCTGATCCTGAATGCCAACTTCTTCCTGTACGCCTTTATCGCCATCGTGCCCCGGGCGCTCATGGGCTGGCTCAGCGGGCTGCTGTTTGCGGGACTGGATAAAACGCCCCTGAAGGAGAAGAACCGCCGCATCGCCTCTTACGGCATCACCGGCTTTGTGGGTTCTATGCTGAACACCGTGTTCTATCTGGGCTCCCTCTGGCTCATGGCCAGCGGGTTCGTGGCCGAGGCCTATGCCATGGACATCAGCGGCGTTGGCGCCATGGTCATGACCGTCGCCACCACCGCCGGCATCCCCGAGGCCGTCGTCTCCTGCGTGGTCGTGGCCGCCGTGTGCCGCGCCCTTCAGGCGCTGGAGCGCAGCAAGTAAATATCCACCACCCCTTCGGCCCAGCCGGAGGGGTATTTTTGTGCCAGAGTTAAAAAAGCATGAAAGTTTTCCTGAACATATAGCAATCCACTCAGCCATCAGGTATAATCAGACTGAGGTATTTCTCCCTGCCAGAGGGGCGGCGGAGGAACCAGACAGAAAGGGACGATGCGCAATGCCTACTAACCAATATGAAAGTCCGCTGGCCTCCCGCTACGCCAGCGATGAGATGCTGTACCTGTTTTCCGCTGACAAGAAATTCTCCACCTGGCGCCGCCTGTGGGTGGCCCTGGCCCGGGCGGAGATGGAACTGGGCCTGCCCGTGACCCAGGAGCAGGTGGACGAGCTGGAGGCCCACATCACGGACATCGACTACCAGCGGGCCGCCCAGTGGGAGAAAAAGCTGCGCCACGACGTAATGGCCCATGTACATACTTACGGGGAACTGTGCCCCAAGGCCATGCCCATCATCCATCTGGGGGCCACCAGCTGCTATGTGGGGGACAATACCGATGTGATCCTCATGCGTGAGGGGCTGGAGCTGGTGCGGGACAAGCTGGTGCGGGTGCTGGCCAGTCTGGCCAAGTTCGCCGACGAATATAAGGCCATGCCTACCCTGGGCTTTACCCACTTCCAGGCTGCCCAGCTGGTCACCGTGGGCAAGCGGGCCACCCTGTGGATGAACGAGCTGCTCATGGATCTGGAGGAGGTGGAGCACCGCATCTCCACCCTGAAGCTGCTGGGCTCCAAGGGCACCACGGGCACCCAGGCATCCTTCTTGGAGCTGTTTGAGGGCGACCACGAAAAGGTAAAGCTACTGGAAGAGAAGATCGCCAGGGAGATGGGCTTTACAGCCGTTGTTCCCGTAAGTGGGCAGACCTATTCCCGGAAGATGGACTACAACGTGCTGTCCACCCTGGCCGGTATCGCCCAGTCTGCCAGCAAGTTCGCCACCGACCTGCGCCTGCTGTGTCACCTGAAGGAGGTGGAGGAGCCCTTTGAGAAGGACCAGATCGGTTCCTCTGCCATGCCCTATAAGCGCAACCCCATGCGCAGCGAGCGGATCTGCTCCCTGGCCCGGTATGTGATCGCCGATGCCAACAACCCCGCCATCACCGCTGCCACCCAGTGGTTCGAGCGCACCCTGGATGACTCTGCCAATAAGCGCATCGCCGTGCCCGAGGCCTTCCTGGCCGTGGATGCCATCCTGAACATCATGCTGAACGTCTCCTCCGGACTGATCGTCCATCCCAAGGTCATTGAACGCCATGTGATGGAGGAGCTGCCCTTCATGGCCAGCGAGAACATCATGATGGACGCCGTCAAGCGGGGGGGCGACCGCCAGCAGCTGCATGAGCGCATCCGCGTGCTGTCCATCCAGGCGGGCAAGAACGTAAAGGACCTCGGCCTTACAAATAACCTGATCCAGCTGATCGCCGCCGACCCTTTGTTCGGCATGACGGAGCAGGAGCTGACGGCCCATCTGGAGCCCGCCCGCTACATCGGCCTCTGCCCCCAGCAGGTGGAGGAATTCCTGAACGACTGCATCGGGCCTGTCTTGGCCCGGTATCCCCAGGCACTGGCCGGAAAAGAGGCCGAACTTAAAGTCTGAGCGGAGGAGAGCGCATGAGAAAAAGAGAATTCGGCGGCTGCCTTGCGGCGGGCCTTACAGCGTTTTTTGTTCTGGCCGGTGCGATCCTGCTCTTTTTTGGCCTTTTCCACTGGAGCGCCCTTATGAAGTTTCTGGATCTGCTGGCCTATATCCTGCGGCCGGTCTTCTACGGGATGGTGCTGGCCTTTCTGCTGCTGCCGATCCAGCGGGGGATCGACCGTCTGCTGCAGTCCCTGACTGGATCGAAACAGTCCGGGGCCGGGGCGCAAAAGGGGATCCTATTCCTATCCACCATGCTCAGCCTGGTTTTTGCGGCGCTGGTGCTGTACCTGCTGCTGCATCTGGTGCTGCCGGAGGTCTACCGCAGCCTGAAAGGACTGGTGCTGGCCTTTCCCGGATATTTCGACCGGCTCCAGACCATGCTGTCAGGCTTTTTTGACAACAATCCGGAGATCCAGAACGTGGTCATGAACTACTACGATAAGGTGACTGCCAGCCTGGAAAGCTGGTTCAACGCGGAGCTGCTGCCTAATTTTGAGTCTCTCAGCGGCACGCTGAACTGGCTGCGGCAGAGCCTGCTGCCCAATGTGACCGGGGTCATGACCAACGTATCCGCTATGCTGTTGGGCTTCCTGTATCTGCTGAAGGACCTGTTGGTGGCAGTGATCGTCTCCGTTTATCTGCTCATGCGCAAGGACACCTTCGCGGCCCAGAGCAAGAAATTGGTCTATGGCGTATTCCCAACCAAATGGGCCGACCTGATCGTAGAGGAGACCAGAAGGGCCTACCGCATCCTCAGCGGCTTTATCAACGGAAAGCTGTTAGATTCGCTGATCATCGGGCTGATCGCCCTGGTCTGCTGCAACCTGTTCAGGTTCCCCTATCCCGCACTGGTGGCCACGATCATCGGCGTGACCAATATCATCCCGTTTTTCGGTCCCTTTATCGGGGCGATCCCCTGCGCCATGCTCATTTTTCTGGCCAGCCCCATCCAGTGCCTGTACTTCATCGTGTTCATCTTCGTGCTCCAGCAGTTTGACGGCAATATCCTCGGCCCCAAGATCCTGGGGGAGTCCACCGGCCTGGCCTCCTTCTGGGTGCTGTTCTCCATTCTGTTGTTCGGCGGTCTGTTCGGCTTTGCAGGCATGGTGCTGGGCGTGCCGGTGTTTGCCATGATCTACAGCGTAGTATCCAGGCTGGTGGCCAGAGGGCTGAAAAAGCGTGGCCTGCCTGTGGATACACAGTCCTATATGGGCGTGACTCCACCCATGGCGTTGGAGCAGTCAGCCCAGACCGCGGAAAAGAATTGACCACATCAAGATAACGAGGGCCGCTCCCATGAAGCTATCAGGGGAGCGGCCCTTATTTAGTCAGTACACACGTGGGCGCGCCTGGTCGG
>CAKUHX010000025.1 GCA_934659475.1 uncultured Oscillospiraceae bacterium | reverse complement strand
GCTCATGGCCAACTTCAACGGCGAGTGCAGCGAGGTGGGCATGTACCTGTGCATGGCCCGTATCGCCCATCGTGAGGGCTACCCCGAGGTCGGCCTGTACTGGGAGAAGGCCGCCTATGAGGAGGCCGAGCACGCCGCCAAGTTCGCCGAGCTGCTGGGCAGCGACCTGGAGGCCAATATGACCGCCTCTACCGAGAATAATCTGGCCTGGCGGGTGGACTGCGAGTACGGCGCGACCAACGGCAAGTTTGAGCTGGCTGCCTGCGCCAAGAAGAACGGCCTGGACGCCATCCACGACACCGTCCACGAGATGGCCCGTGACGAGGCCCGCCACGGCAAGGCCCTGGCTGGCCTGCTGAAGCGGTACTTCAACAAGTAATTTTCGCAAAGATCAGAACCTTTTGAGAGGGAACAGGGAGACCTGTTCCCTCTCTTTCTGTATTCTGTGTGTCCAGCCTGTGTCCGTCGCCGGATATATTTGCCCGAAAACAAGAGAAATGTGTCCCATGCGAAAAGTGTCCCGTTTTACTGCTTTTCCGTCATATTGACCAGCTTGTAAAAACTTGTTCTTTTAGTGTCGGTTTGCTCCATAGCTGTTTTTGCGGTTATCTCCCCAGCTTTCCAAGAGGTATAGACACTATTCCAGTTTGCGGGAAAGGCAAGTGCTGGGCGGCCTAATTTCTTGCCGTTCTGTTTGGCTGCTTCAATGCCTTCTGCCTGTCTCTTGCGAATGGTCTCCCGCTCCTGCTCTGCGATAGTCCCCAAGACTTCGATCAAGGGAGAGAAAGCGGGCACGGATACAGCTTGTATCCGTGCCCGCTTTTGCTTTTGGCACTGGAGTCAGTTGGCGACTACGATCCGGACCTTCTCGCCAATGGGATCCACATAGACGGTCAGGTCACTGGAGAACGCCCGGCAGGCGCTCAGCCGGTCGGTACCGCTGTCCTGGTCGAACCAGGTCTTGGTGACGGCCTTGTAGCACTCGACCCCATCGGCTACCCGGTAGGTCTTGCTGCCGGAGCGCAGGTAGGTGACGCCCTCGGCCTGGAAGAAGTCGGAGGGGGAGACTTTCTTGATCTCGGTCAGCTCCACCAGAGAGGCCGCCTTGGGGGTGCCGTTGAAGTCGCCGCCCGGGGCCACGCCGCCGAAGCCGCCCTGCTTGTAATTGAACGCACAGACATAAGTGGCGCTGCCGCCATGGTTGGTGACGATCACAGTGGCGTTGCTGGACTCCAGCCCGCCGATGCTGCCGCCGGAGACAGGGGCGCCCTCGGTCAGGCGGCCGTAAGTATAGGCGTCGCCGGTGATGGACTTGAGCACGATGAAGTCCACCATGCCGGAGGTGTTCAGGTGGCAGGCGGCGATGTCTTTGGCGGCCACGGTGCTGTCGGAGAGGGCGCTGAGCTGGACCTCCGCCATATTGCTGCCCACTTGCTCATAGATCCGCACGGAGGGAAGCACCACCCGCCCGCCGAGGGTCATCTTGCTCACGTTGAGATCGCCGCCGGCGGAGGAAGAGGAGACCTTGTTGATCGTGATGCGGCCCTTGCTGGAGGAAGAGACGGCGACCAGCTGGCCCTCCAGACTGTCGGAGCTCAGGGTACCGGACAGCTTGATGGTGCCGCCATCGGGACGGAATACGGTGACGCTGCCGCTGTTGGCGATGCCCACGGCGTTGGAGCGGGCGGAGGACTTGGCCATGCCAGCCACCTTTCCGTCGGAGGTGAGCAGAAGGGTGACCGTATCGCCCACATTAAAGTCGCGGGTGGTGTCCCAGGCGCTCTCCAGAACGGTAAATTTCTGGCCCAGGACCGTTACGGTCTCGGGGGCCTTGGCGTTGGGGGCGGCGTCCTCGTATACGCAGGTCAGCCGCAGATCGGAGACCACCAGGGCGTTGTTCATGCTGTCATAGGTGACCACGTCGTAGGGCTTGATGTCGCCCATGGAGATGGACTGGCGGCCCTTCAGGATGGTGTAGCCGCTGGTGGTGCCGGTCAGGGGCAGGAACATGGCGGCGCTGGCGCTGCCGGTGACTACGATGGCGTCTGTGTCCGTAGAGGTGCCGGTGGCGGCGTAGACGGCCACCACCTTGCCCCGCTCGGAGAACAGGGTGATCTGGGTGCCGGAGGTCAGCTCCGCATACTTGGTCAGATAGGTGCTGGACTCCGTTTTGTCAGAGGTATAGACCGGGGTGGAGGAGGAGACGGCGTACTGCTTGCCGTCGGTACCCTTCACATAGGAGGGCTGGGCGCTGCCCGACAGGGTCAGGGTGACGGAGGAGGAGTCGTCAGGCACAAAGGTGACCAGTTCCTTTTTGTCGTTCACCACCAGGGCGCCCCGCTTGCCCTGGAGACCGGTAGGCTTGACGCCCTCGGCGTGGGGCAGATAGGTGCCTTCGGAGGTACGCACGGCGCTGTCATACTCCCCATCATCGCTGCGCACGTTCACGGCCAGCAGCACCGCGCCGTCGCTGACAGTGCCCAGAGTGGAGTAATAGGCGCTGCCGCCGCCGGTCTTGCAGCTGAGGGCGTTGACGAACAGCTGGGCGGCCTGGGCGCGGGTGATGGTGTCGTTATAGTCGGCTTTTACGCCGTCAGTCAGCCCCAGAGAGGCAGCCTTGTTCATGTAGCTCTGGGGCCACACGGCGCCCACCTGGCTGCTGGAGTAGCCCAGCACCCGGATGAGGATGGTGGTGGCCTGAGCGAAGGTGATCTGAGAATCGGGCTCGAACCTGCCGTTGCCCACGCCGGAGATCAGGGGGGCGGACTTGTCGCCGTCCGCCACGGTGGTAGAGGCGGCCAGATTCACATACCCCAGGGCCCAGTGGCGGGCGGTGACATCAGAGAAGATGGCCCGGGTGGCCTGGTTGGCCACCTCATCCCCCTTCTGCATGAACTTGACCACCATGGTGCAGAACTGGGCCCGGGTCAGGCTGGAGCCCGGCTCGAAGCGGTCGCCGCCCACACCGTCCACCACGCCCATCAGCCGCAGCACATCGGCGTTGACGGCGGTGGTCTGGTCGTTGATGTCGGAGAAGGAGGACTTTGCGGCCCCCGCAGGGAGAGCCATGCTCACCGCCAGGGCGGCGGCCAGCACAAGGGTCAGAAGGCGTTTACATTTCATACGATTATCTCTCCTTTAGTCGGCTCTCAGCGCCTCAACAGGCTGCAGGCCGGAGGCCTTGATGGCGGGATACATGCCGAAGATGATGCCCAGAATGACGGAGATGGCGGCGGCCCCCAAGGTGATGCCCGCGCTGGGGAACATGATGGTGCCGAAGGATACCTTGCACACGATCAGCGTGCCGATATAGCCCACGGCGATGCCGAACAGGCCGCCGATGCCGCAGATCATGGCGGCTTCGATCAGGAACTGGGTGATGATGCTGCGGCGCTCCGCGCCGATGGCCTTGCGGATGCCGATCTCCCGGGTGCGCTCGGTCACCGTGACCAGCATGATGTTCATGATGCCGATGCCGCCTACCAGCAGGGAGATGGCGGCGATGCCGCCCAGGAAGCGCTGCTGAAGGGCGGTGGCCTCGTTGCTGCTCTCCTGCCACTGGCTGGGGGCGCTCACGTCGGTCCAGCCGGAGTCCTCGCTGATGATGGAGGACAGGTAAGAGCGCAGGTTGGCCATCACGTCCTTGATGTCGTCCTTGGTCTTGGCCCGCACCACGTAGTCGCTGATGGATTCGTTGTTGTTGAAGTACCGGGTCATGGTGTAGGGGATCAGGATCATGCGGTCCTGCCGCTGGATCTCCTGCTTGATCCACTGGCCGTCGTCTCCGTTTCCGGTATTGACCCCGGCAGCCTTGCTCTCATACACACCCACCACCCGGAAGGGGGTCCCGTTCAAGGTGATGGTCTTTCCAATGGGGTCGGCGAAGGAGAACAGTTCATCCGCCGTGGCCGAGCCCAGGACGCATACCTGGTTCAGCCGCTTGCAGTCCAGATAGGACAGTTCACGGCCCTTGGCGATCTTGAAGTCGTTGCACAGGCCGTACTGGTCGCTGCCCATGTAAACGGTGGTCATGCTTTGCCAGTCGTCATTGGACAGGGTCTTGGACTCATAAGAGATACGTATGCTGCCCAGCTGCCCCTTGGGGGTGACCCCCATCACGCCGTCCAAGCCCAGGCAGTAGTCGTACAGCATCTGGGTGATGTCCGTGCCGCTGCGCCAGGTGTAGGCGCTGACGTTGACAGTATTGGTACCCATGCTCTCATAATAGGCCTGAATGGCCAGGTTCTGCCCCTGGGCATAGGTGACCAGCACGATCACGGCCGCCAGACCGATGATCACGCCCAGCATGGTCAGTGCAGAGCGGCCCACGTTGGAGAAGATGGACTTGGTGGCCATCTTCAAAGACTGTCCGATGTTCACAGACCCACCTCCTCTCTGGTGCCGTCGGCCACGATGCGCCCGTCGGAGATGCGAACGATGCGCTTGGCGGTGGCGGCGATGCCGTTGTCGTGGGTGATGAGGATGATGGTGACCCCCTCGTCGTTCAGCTCGTGCAGGATCTCCAGCACGTGCCGGCCGGTCCTGGAGTCCAGAGCGCCCGTGGGCTCGTCGGCCATGATGATGGGGGGATGGGTGGCGATGGCCCGGGCGATGGCCACCCGCTGCTGCTGGCCGCCGGACATTTCGGCGGGCTTGTGCTTCCAGCGGTCGGCCATGCCCACCTTTTCCAGGGCCCCCATCACGATATCCCGGCGCTTCAGGATGGATACCCCCTGGTAGATCAGGGGCAGCTCCACGTTCTCATAGGCGGTGAGGGCGGGGATCAGGTTGTAGCCCTGAAAGATGAAGCCGATCTCCTTGTTGCGGATGTGGGCCAGTTGGCGGTCGCTCTGGTCGGTGATGTCCTGGCCGTCCAGATGGTAGTCCCCATAGGAGGGGATGTCCAGACAGCCCAGGATGTTCAACAGCGTGGACTTGCCGGAGCCGGAGGCGCCGATGATGGCCACGAACTCCCCCCGGTCGATGGTCAGAGACACGCCGTCCAGGGCGCGCACCTCGCTCTCCTTGCCCTCGTTGTATATCTTGTAGATGTCTTTGATCTCAATGAGCATAGCGCAGCCCTCTATCAGTAGTACATCTGGTTGTCGTTATAGAACTGGACGAACACCGTCTCGTCGCCGTTCAGCCCGCTCTTGATCTCCACATTATAGGCGTCGTTCAGGCCGGTCTCCACCTTCACGGGGTAGTAGCCGTCGGCCTCGGTGGGGTAGGTGGGCATCTCGCCGGGCCGAGTCTCTGGGATGTCCAGATCCACAGCATTGTCCGGCTTGCTGTCGGCCTGGATAAAGACCACGGAGTAGGTGTCGCCGTTGGCGTCGCTGACGTACTTCACGCTCTGCATGGGCACCATGATGCAGTCGTCAGACTGGCTGGCCACGAAGGAGTAGTCCAGCCACATGCCGGAGATCAGAGAGCCGGTGTAGTTGTCCACCGTCAGGGTGACGGGGTAGCTGGTCATGCCGTTCTGGCTGGTGGCGCCGCTCATGTTGATGGAGGTGACGGTGCCCGTATAGGTGTTGCTGTTCCAGTCGGTGAGGTCCACGGTCATGCCGGGCTGGACGAAGGCGATGTTCTTGTCGTCCACGGTGATCGCCACCACCATGGTGGTGGTGTTGGAGATGGTGATCACGGTGTCGCCGCTCTTGACCTCTGCGCCCTCTGTCAGGGTGCAGGAGGTGACGGTGCCATCGATGGGGGAGACGGCATTGAAGTTGTCCAGCCCCTTCTGGGCCTCAGTCAGCTTATTCTGGGCGGCGGTGATCTCGTCCTGCTTGGCCCGGATGTCGCTGTCGATGGTGGAGGAGCCTAAGTACAGCAGCGCCTCGCCCTCGGCCACGTTGGCGTAGTTCAGCAGGTTGCCCTGTCCGGTGACGGGGCCGCTGGCCTTGGCGGTGATGGTGCGGGTCTCGTAGAACTCGGTCTTGCCGTTCTCGTAGGGGTAGATCTCGGTGCCGTCGGCGGTGGTCATGACCGCGGAGGCGTCCATCCCGGCGGTGAGGGTGCCGGGGTTGTCAAAAACGATGACAGCCTCGAAGTGGACGGCGCCCTCGGGGGAGATGTAGCTGACCTTGTTGATCTTCTCCACCTTGCCGGTGAAGGTGCGCATGACGGCGGGGACGGAGACGGATACGCTCTGTCCGGCCTTGATGTCGTTCTCATAGGCGTAGCTGAAATACAGGGACAGCTTCAGCTTCTTGTCGTTGACCAGGGTGGCGATGGCGGCGCCCTTGCTTACCTCCTGATCGGGCTGGAACTTCTGCACGTCCTGCAGCTTGCCCGCGAAGGGGGCGCGGACGGTGAGGTTGGCGGCCTCCTCCTGAAGGTCGGCCATGTCCTTGTTCAGCTTTTCCAGATTTTCCCGGGCGGTATCCACCTGATCCTGAGCGTCCTGGCTGAAGATGGAGTAAAGGGGCTGTCCGGCGGTGACCACATCACCGGCGGTGACCAGCACCTCCTGTACGGTGCCGCCGGCCGTCAGGGTGATAGCGGCGGACTCCTTGGCGGTGGCGGTGCCGCTGCCGGACACGGTGCTCTGGATGGTGCCGAAGGAGGCGGGCTGGGACTGGATGGTGCTGTCCACCGCGTCCTTCTTGTTCAGGAAGCGGTACAGCACCACGCCGCCCGCCACCAGGGCCACCAGCACCACGCCGCCGATCACGGCATTTTTGATCTTTCTCTTGTTCTGCTTTTTTCCGACGGATGCGCCGGTGGGCTTGGACGCGGGGGCCGCGTCCTGGGCCTGGGTCTGGGGAGTGTTGGTTTCAGGCATAGTTTGGTTCCTCCTGTGGATGATTCTGGCCTTTCGGCCGCCGGAGGCGGACCAGCTCCGCCCCTTTTTCGGATCAGGTTTATTATATACGATTCCTGAAAACGGCACAATGACAGGACGGTTACAAATCCTTAAGAAGTGTTTAAGGTTTGTCCGGCCGCCCCGGCTGCCTTATAGGGACAGACGCTGGACGCTGGAAAAAGTTTCAGGAAAAGCGAAAAAAGTTTGCGAAAATTGGGGGTCGAAACAGGGGGGAGAATGTGGTAAGATATAAGAAATGACCCATTCAGGAAGGAGCCGATCATATGCGATCCCCTGCCGATGTGCGCGCCATCGTAGACGCGCTGAAAAAGCTGTACCCGGAGGGCGTGTGCTCTCTGGACTACGGCAAGGACTACGAGCTGCTGTTCTCCGTCCGCCTGGCCGCCCAGTGCACCGACGAGCGGGTGAATCAGGTGACACCCGCCCTCTTCGCCCGGTTCCCCACACTGGAGGCCCTGGCCGGGGCCGACGTGGCGGAGGTGGAGCAGTACATCCACTCCACGGGCTTTTTCCGGGCCAAGGCCCGGGACATCGTGCTGGCCTCTCAGATGCTCCTGCGGGACCACGGCGGCAAGGTGCCGGACACCATGGAAGATCTGCTGAAGCTGCCCGGCGTAGGCCGGAAAACGGCCAATCTGATCCTGGGGGACATCTACCACACCCCCGGTGTGGTGGTGGCGGACACCCACTGCATCCGCATCAGCGGCCTGCTGGGCCTGACTGACGGTACCAAGGATCCCGCCAAGGTGGAGCAGCAGCTGCGGGCCATCCTGCCGCCGGAGGAGTCCAACGACTTCTGCCACCGGCTGGTGCTCCACGGCCGGGCGGTGTGTATCGCCCGCCGGCCCCAGTGCCAGCGGTGCGTGCTGCGCCCCTGGTGTGAATACTTTATGAAAAACGGAGAAGCGGCCGCCGAGTAACGAGGGAGGAAAGCGGGATGGAGACAAGGACAAGACGGCAGACCACCATGCGCTGGGCGATCTACGCCGCCGGCATGGTGATCCTGGCCCTGGGACTGACCCTGAACACCAAGGCGGGGCTGGGCGTGTCCCCCATGTTGGCTGTGCCCTACGGCATATCCGAGATCTTTTCCATGAACTTCGGCGACGCGGCCTTTCTCATGTACTGCGTATACATCACCGGACAGCTTCTGCTGCGGGGAAGAAAGAGCCGGTGGTTCGACCTGCTGCAGCTGCCCGTCAGCCTGCTGTTCAGCCGGGTGCTGAACGTCTTCGGCGCCGTCATCACCTATAACGCCGCGGCCAGCCCCCTGTGGAGCAAGCTGGCGGTGCTGGCCATGGCCCATGTGCTGACGGCCGTGGGCGTGTCTCTGTCTGTGAATATGCGCCTGATCCCCAACCCGGGGGACGGCATCGTCCAGGCCCTGTCCGACCGCACGGGGTGGGAGCTGGGCCTGTGCAAGAACCTGACTGACGGGACCTGCTTCCTGCTGGCTGTCTCCATGTGCATGCTCACCATCCGCCGGGTGATCGGCATCGGGATCGGTACGGTGCTGTCCATGGTGGTGGTGGGCCGGGTACTGGCTGTGGTGAACGGCCTGATGAAGGAACGCATGTGCCGCGCGGCCGGCGTGGAATACTGAAAGGGGAAGTCCTTTTATGGCATATCGCCCCCTGGCGGATGAGATCCGCCCCACCAGTCTGGATGAAGTGGTGGGACAAAAGCATATACTGGGCAGGAACGGCCTGCTGCGCCGGGTGATCGAGAGCGGGAACGTGCCCAATCTGATCTTCTACGGCCCCTCGGGCACGGGAAAGACTACGGTGGCCAATATCATCGCCCAGCGCACCAACCGCCCCCTGCACCGGCTGAACGCCACCACGGCGTCCATTGCCGACATCAAGGAGATCATGGGGGAGATCGGCACCCTGCTGGCCCCGGAGGGGGTGCTGCTCTATCTGGATGAGATCCAGTACTTCAACAAGAAGCAGCAGCAGTCCCTGCTGGAGTTTATGGAGGACGGACGCATCACCCTGATCGCCTCCACCACGGAGAACCCCTTCTTTGCCGTGTTCGGGGCGGTGCTGTCCCGGTCTACGGTGTTCGAGTTCAAGCAGATCACGGCGGAGGACGCCCTGCCCGCGGTGGAGCGGGGCATCTCTATCATGGAGGGGCGCTTGGGCGCGAAGGTGGAGTGCGAGGACGGGGTGAAGGAGCACCTGGCCTGGGCCTGCGGGGGAGACATCCGCAAGGCCATGAACGCCATCGAGGTGCTGCTCAGTTCTGCCAAGCGGCAGCAGGGGAAGATACTGGTGACCATGGAGGACGCCCAGACCGTGGCCCAGCGCTCCGCCATGCGGTACGACCGGGAGGGGGATGCCCACTACGACATCGCCTCCGCCCTGATGAAGTCCCTGCGGGGATCGGATCCGGATGCTGCCCTCCACTACCTGGCCCGCTTTTTAGAGGCGGGGGATCTGATCACCCCCATCCGGCGGATCCTGTGCTCCGCCAGTGAGGATGTGGGCATGGCCTATCCCCAGGCGGCCATGATGGTGAAGGCGCTGGTGGACAACGCCCTTCAGCTGGGCCTGCCGGAGGCGCAGCTGCCTCTGGCTCAGGCGGTGATCCTGCTGGCCACGGCGCCGAAATCCAATTCGGTGTACGAGGGGATCGCCGCCGCCCGGGCGGACGTGCGGGCGGGCAAGGCGGGGGACATCCCCCGGGAGCTCCAGAACGTCCACGCCGACTCCGCCGGACTGGAGCGGGACCAGGGCTACCGCTACCCCCACAGCTACCCAAACCACTGGGTGAGGCAGCAGTATCTGCCCAACGAACTGAAGGACACCTGCTACTATCACTACGGCGACAACAAGCAGGAGCAGGCCGCCAAGCGCTATTGGGACGAGATCAAAAAGTAGAGATGCCCGAAAGCCGGACATACTTTAACAGGAGGCTCATATGGACATTCACGTAGGCGACACCTTAAAAATGAAGAAGGCCCACCCCTGCGGAAGCCAGGAATGGGCCGTGCTGCGGGTGGGCATGGACTTCAAGCTGCGGTGCATGGGCTGCGGCCACGAGGTGATGCTGCCCCGGGCAAAGGCGGAAAAGAATATCCGGAAGGTGTTCCGGGACGGACAGACCGTGGACGTGTAAGAGCCGCGGACCAAAGGAGGAGAACAGAATGAGATATGACAGCGACCTGCTGTACCGGCCGCCGGGGGAGTGGAAGAGCTACCTGCTCCAGTGCACCATCGGCTGCTCCCACAATAAGTGCACCTTCTGCCAGATGTACAAGACCAAGAAGTTCCGCATCCGGCCCCTGAAGGAGATCCTGGAGGACATCGACATGGCCCGGGACTACTACGGGACCTATGTCAGCCGGGTGTTCCTGATGGACGGGGACGCCATCATCATGAAGACCGATGACCTGATGGCCATTCTGCACAAGCTGTATGCCACCTTTCCCAAGCTGGAGAAGGTCACCCTGTACGCCGGCCCCCGCAGCACCCTGCTGAAAACGCCGGAGGAGCTGAAAATGCTCCACGAGGCCGGGCTGTCCCGGGCCTACCTGGGGGTGGAGAGCGGCAGCGACAGGATGCTGAAGCAGATCAACAAGGGCTGTGACGCCGCCACCATGCTGAAGGCCGGGCAGGCTCTGGTGGCCGCTGGGATCGACCTGTGGGTCACTGTGATCCTGGGCCTGACGGGCAAGAACGGGGATTGGGAGGAGCACATCCTGAAAACGGCGGACATCATCAACAAAATGAAGCCCCGGCACCTGTCCGCCATGACCCTGGGCGCCGCCAAGGGCACCCCTCTGGGGGACGATGTGCTGGCCGGCCGGTTCGTCATGGCCGAGCCTCAGCAGATCCTGGAGGAGTGCCGCCTGCTGATCGAGCATCTGGACGTGGACCCCCTGCATTTCACCAGCAACCACGCCTCCAACTACCTGCCCCTGAAGGGCGGCCTGCCGGAGGACCGGGAGAAGTTCCTCAGCGCCATCGACCAGGCGCTGGAGGGGAAGATCCGCCTGCGCAAGCCTCTGGACCGGGGGATCTGAGAGAAAACAGAAATGGCCCCTGCCGCTTTTGCGGCAGGGGCCATTTTTCAAAATAGTCCCTTTTCCTGTCGTGCGGCCATCAGGTCCAGGGCACCGTCCAGCAGCTGGGCGGCTTCGCCCCGGGTCATGGCCTGGGACAGGGCGGCGGGGGCGGTGCTCTCTGTGCGCATCACGCCCACGGCGGCCAGGTTGGCGGCGGCCTGTCCTGCCCAGTGGGCCACGCCGCCCTCCGGGGCGAACACCTGGGCGGGCACGTCGGATACCGCCAGCAGGCGGTCGAGCATCACCGTGGCCTCCCCAAGGGTGACGGGCTGCTCCGGACAGAACACGGGGGCGCCCATCTCATCCCGGCTGCCCTGAACGGCGCCGGCCATCAGGGCGGCGGATACCGCCCCCTTGGCCCAGGTGGGGATGTCCCCGTCGTCATAAAAGCCGGTCATGGATACCTGGGTCAGGGGCTCCGCCCCGGCGGCGGATACTGCCATGGTGATGAACTCCCCCCGAGTGACCGGGGCGTCCTCCTCAAACAGGTACTGGCCGCCCACCTGCCGGCCCACATACAGCCCGGCCTCGGCCAGACGGATGGCCGCCTTGTGGGCGGCGCTGCCCTCCAGATCGGCGTAAGTCACCTTAGTGTCCGGCTTGCTGATGCGCACGGTGACGGTGGCCTCGGGGGAGGTGTTCCCCGCCGTGTCACACACCACATAGGTGAAGGCGTCCCGGCCGGTCTTGTTCTCATAGGGGGTATAGACGAACTGGCTGGAGCCGTCCTCCGCCAGAGTCACCGCCCCGCGGGCGGGAGTGGAGGTCAGCTGGAAGGTGAGCACATCCCCTTCGGCGTCCACCGCGTCGAAGTAGCCGGTGACGGCTACGTTGCGATAGGTGGACAGTTCCATGTTCCGGGCGATGGGCGGGTGGTTCTGCTGGTCCAGCAGATAGAGGGTCACCTGGGTCTGTCCCCCCTCCAGCCCGGAGGAGAATACGGGAGTGAAGGTGAACTGGGTCTTGGCCTTTGCGGGGGAGGGGTCGATACGGAAACGCAGGCCGGACAGGGCAGAGGACTGCACCACCGTTCCGGGGGAGACGGGCTGTCCTCCCACGGTCAGCTGGCCGCAGTCGGCATCCGGCAGGCCGCTCAGGGTGATAGCGGCCAAAGTCTCGTTTCCGCCGCCGGAAAGGGCGAAGTCCTCGGCGGTGAAGGCGATGACCTCTCCCAGCAGGCCGTTTTTGGAAAAGTCCATGACGCTGGGAACGTCGGATCTTCGGTTCCAGAAAAAGGCGGAGGAGGGCAAGGCCATGGCTCCAAGGAGCATGAGTGCCAGCAGCAGCGTGAGTCCTCTGCGGGCGGTGTGAGGGTGTTTCAAAGGGATGACCTCCTTATTCAGAGTGTATCCCTATTATCTGCGGTGCCGGCGGAAATATGTAAGGTCACGCTTCAGCATCGCTCCCTTTTGCGAGAGCCAAAAGGGCAAGCAGGTCGCCTACGATGGTAAAAAAGGCCGCCAGCAGGCCCAGATCCGTCCCGCTGTATGCCCGCCAGAAGAGAAGGGCCAGCACAAAGGCCCCTGCCGCCGCCAGCCACACCGTCTTTTCCATCTGAAAAACACCCCGGAACAGACTATGCCCCTTCGGCGGCCAAGGTTCTGAAAAGCCCGTTCTGCTGGCTTTACCAGGGGCTTTGCGCACAGGACGGATCCCATATGTCCATTCCCCGCGGGACGGGCAGAGAGAAGCAGAGCTCTGATGAGAACGCCCGGGAACGGCTCGTGCCGCTCCCGGGCGTGTGTTCCTATGGCTTTGGCGTCTCTCCGCAGGATGTGCCAGAGATGACATAGTCGCAGCACTCCTCCACATGGAAGGCGGCGAAGTAGGCGTCCTCCAGAGGGATCCAAAGTTCTTCGAACCGGGCCAGACAGCCCTCGCCGCCCCGGTCCAGCAGACGCTGCCGCCGGGTGGGCCAGTCGGCCTGCACCCAAATTTTCAGCTGGTAGAAGTCACGCAGGTCAGGGCGGAGGGAATAGACCCCCTCGGTGATGAACAGGGGGCAGGGGGCCACGGTCTGCTCCGGGGCAAAGTCCCCGGCGTGGCAGTCCCAGGGGCGGAACCGGGCGGGGCGGCCCTGACACAGGGGATGGAGGACCTGGGCGAAGAAGCGCTCATGGTCCACATTTTCCCCGGGCTTTGCAAGGCGCTGGGGGGTGCGCAGGTCGGGGGTGAGGAAAAAGTCATCCATACGCAGCACGGGGCAGCTGAGCTGCCGCCCCAGCCACTGGGCCAGGGTGGACTTGCCGGAGGCGCAGGGGCCGTCGATGGCCACACGCACCTGAGTATAACTGGCCTGCAGGCCGCGAATGACCTGCACCAGCTGCTGCCGGTCGGCGGACCGGGAGGGATGCTCCATGGGTAGTTCTCCTTTTAGATGAAGTAGCGGGCGGCGGGATCAGTAAATGCCCCGGCCATCGTTCCAGGTCCAGTCCCGGATCTCAGGCATATCCATCCCCTGGGTGGTGATATACTGGTGGTGTTCCACCAGCTTATCCTTCATCTCCTGGATCAGGTAAGAGGCAGTATTGCCCAGCTGGGGCAGGCGCTTTACCGTGTCGATGACCAGGTCATACCGGTCCAGATTGTTCTGCACCCGCATGTCGAAGGGCGTGGTGATAGTGCCCTCGTCCTTATAGCCCCGGACGTGGAGTTTCTTATTGTTCCGTCGGTAGGTCAGCTCATGCACCAGGGTGGGGTAGCCGTGGAAGGCGAAGATGATGGGCTTGTCCCGGGTGAACAGGGCGTCGTAATCCTCGTCGGTCAGGCCGTGGGGGTGCTCCGTATGGGGCTGTAGCTTCATCAGATCCACCACGTTCACCACCCGGATCTTCAGCTCTGGCAGATAGTGGTGCAGGATGGTCACGGCAGCCAGGGTCTCCAGTGTGGGCGTGTCGCCGCAGCAGGCCATGACCACATCGGGCTCGACCCCCTGGTCGTTGGAGGCCCACTGCCAGATGCCGATGCCCTGGGTGCAGTGCTTCACCGCCTGATCCATGGTCAGCC
>CAKUHX010000024.1 GCA_934659475.1 uncultured Oscillospiraceae bacterium | reverse complement strand
CTAAAATAATCATCTATATCTGCATCATTATATTCACGCAGTATAAGTCTATCAGTTGTCAATGCAGTTATCATATGATCTTACCTCCAACTTCAAGTTTTTTGCTACAAGCATACCGCGGCCTCGGGCCGAAGTCAAGCAGAATGCTCCCTCTGTTCCGTATCTGCGCGGGCGGGAGCTGAATTTGGGAGGGTCCTATGAAAAACGTTTTGATCATTTCTACCAGTCTGCGCCCCAACAGCAACTCTCAGGCCTTGGGCGACCAGTTCGCCAAGGGCGCCCGGGAGGCCGGGCACCGCGTGGAGCAGGTGTCTCTGCGGGGCAAGGACATCCGTTCCTGTCAGGGCTGCCTGGCCTGCCAGAGTGCGTCATCAAGGATGACAGCCACGACATCGTGCAGAAGATGCACGATGCCGACGTGATCGTCTTTGCCACCCCCATCTACTACTACGAGATGGCCGGCCAGATGAAGACCCTGCTGGACCGGGCCAACTGGCTGTACAGCAGTGACTACCGCTTCGGCGACATCTACCTGCTCACCTCCGCCGCCGAGGATGACCCCGAGACCCCCGAGGGGGCGGAGCACGGCTTGAACGGTTGGATCGCCTGCTTTGAGCGGGCGCGCCTGGCGGGTACGGTGTTTGCCGGGGGCGTGAACGGCGCCGGCGAGATCGCCGGACACAAGGCCTTGCAGGAAGCCTATGAAATGGGAAAGAAGGTATAATAATGGAATATGAGACGCTGAAACTCACCCAGGAGTGGGACAAGACGTTCCCCAAGAGCGATAAGATGGACCACCGGAAGGTGACCTTCCACAACCGGTTCGGCATCACTCTGGCCGCCGACCTGTATCAGCCCAAGGGGGGGCAAGGGGAGGCTGGCCGCTATCGCGGTGTGCGGTCCCTTCGGCGCGGTGAAGGAGCAGGCCTCCGGCCTGTACGCCCAGACTCTGGCGGAGCGGGGCTTTCTGACTATCGCCTTTGACCCCTCCTACACCGGCGAGAGCGGCGGCCAGCTGCTGCTGTGCGTGGACGGCGAGGGCTGGTATCAGGAGGAGAGAAAGCCCGCCCGCAGCCTGAAGCCCGGGGACGTGGTGACCATCCCCGCCAACGTGAAGCACTGGCACGGGGCCAAGGCCGACAGCTGGTTCAGCCACCTGGCGGTGGAGGTGCCCGGCCAGAACTGCTCCAACGAGTGGTGCGAGCCCGTCTCCGACGAGGAGTACGGCAGGCTCTGACCGTTTCAGGAAAACAGCCCCACAGGCAATAGCCTGCGGGGCTGTTTTTGCTTATTCTGCTCGGATGCACCGCACGGTCAGGCGGCTGCCTCCGCCGTAGGTGCAGGTGAACAGGGTGAGATCCCACCGGCTGTCTGTCATCTCAGCCACGGCATCGCTGCCCAGGGTCTCCGTCTGGGCCACGGCGTAGTCGTGGACATTGCCGTCGGCGTCCGTCAGGCGGATCAGATCTCCCGGCCGCAGGGCGGACAGCTTGGCGAAGTGCTGCCGGTAGTTGTGGGCGGCGATGACCAGCCCCCCGTCCTCCACGCTGCCGGCGTAGCGGCAGGGGGACAGCTTCAGCGCCCCGTCGGTCAGGTCACGGCGCACGGGCAGCTCCAGCTCCAGGGCGGGGATGGACAGGAGACCCAGATAAACCGCCCCGTTCAGGGTGATCTCCGGCTGGACAGGCGCTTCTTCCTCCGCCGGGGGCGGGTCCTCCCGGCGCTGTTGGGCCCGCTGGGCAATGGCCTGCTCCAGAGCGGGGGCCAGCTCCTGGGTGATGCGCTGGGCCTGAAGCTCCTGGCTCCGGTCATACAGCAGCAGCCCCAGGGACAGCAGGATGCACACCGTGCCCAGGGCGGTACACAGCCGCCCCAGCCGCCGCTTACTCATGGCCGTCCCTCTTCTTCAGAAGGGCGCCCGCCGCCAGCAGGAGCACGCCTGCCCCCGCCAGAACAGGCACCGGCCACTTCAGCTGCCCGGTCTGGGGCAGATCGTCGTCGGTAGAGCTGGGCTTGTCGGGCTTTTCGGGGTCTGTAGGGTCTGTGGGGTCGGTGGGATCGGTGGGGTCTACCGGCCCGGGGGGATCCACCGGGTCTGGCGGGTCCACAGGGTCAGGGGGCTCCACCGGCGTGTCCGGATCGCCGCCGGAGGAGCCGCGCTCGAACTTGGGGCAGGTGGTCACGTCGTAGTACCATGTACCGTTCTCCCCCAGGAGGGGCGCGGACAGCAGCACCGGCGAGGCGGTGTAGGTCCGCCCGTTCACGGTGACGGAGGTCCCCTCCAGCAGGTAAAGTCCGGTGGACAGCCGGGTGAAGCGGGCGCGGCCCGCGCTGTCGGTGGTCCTGACGGCCAGGGGCGCAGGGCTGCTGTCCCTGACCCAGGCGGCCAGATCGGCGGCAGCTGCCGCCCACTGGCGGCTGAGGGTGAGGCCGTTGATCTGTACCCCGCTGCCGGAGAAGTCCGGCAGAAGGGTATACTGTCCGGCGGGATCCACCTCTGCCACCCGGTGCAGCTTCAGCTCCGCCCCCGGCAGGGGCAGAGTGCCGTATACCGCGTCCACGGTGATGGCGCAGGAGGCCCCTACGTCCACGGAGCCCGCGGCCAGCGCAGGGCAGCACAGGGAAAACAGCAGCAGCGCCGCGCCCAGAAGGGGGAGAATATTAAGTTTTTGGCGGATCCTCCTCATTCCGGAGGGCACTCCCTTCTCTGTGGGGCTCTGTGTGCGGGGGGACAGGGGGCTTGCCGTCCCGGCGGGCGGTGACGCGGCGCAGCAGGAGCAGCAGCAGGATGATGCCCGCCGTAGCCCCCAGCCCCACGGCGACCCAAAGGCCGTACCGGGTGTGGACAGAGCTGACGGTGTTCCGGGCCTCGTCCTCCTGGGCCTGCCGGACATACTCCACCCGGTGTCCCCGCACCAGCAGGCGGTGGGTGTTCACCCCATAGGGGGTGCAGGTGACCAGAGTGACCAGATCCTCCCCGGGCACTACGTCCAGATCCTGGGTGTGGTCGGGCTCTACGGTCAGGATCTGGTCCACCTCATAGGCCAGCACCCGGTCCAGCACGTAGATGTAGAAATGGTCCCCCGGCTGCAGCATATCCAGATCGGTAAACAGGGCCGCCGAGGGCAGTCCCCGGTGGGCGGACAGGACACAGTGGGTGTCTGCCCCGCCCACGGGCAGGGCGGAGCCCTGAAGGTGGCCCACCCCCCGCTCCAGCACCTGGGCGGAGGTGCCGTGGAAAATGGGCAGATCCACGGAGATACGGGGGATGCGGATATAGGCCATCACCCCGTCGCCGGACAGGGACAGCTGGGACAGGTAGTCAGCGTCCTCGTCCGGGGAGATCAGGGCGAAGGCGTCCGGCACCCCCTTGCCCGCCAGAGCGGCGTTATAGGCGTCCGCCCGCCGGAACCACTCCGAGTAGTCCCGCTGGGGGCCCTGGGTGAACTGCTGGGTATAATTGCGGATCAGCGCTTCGCTGCGCCGCTGGTTCCAAAGGTCGCTGATCAGGGGATACAGCAGCAGGGCCAGCCCGGCCAGAAACAGCAGGGCCAGCAGCAGCCGCCCAAGTGCTTTCTTCACGGCCTTCTCCTTGCGGCGGGGGATGCCCCGGCGCAAGGCGCTCACTCCCCGCGCTTGCGGCGCAGGATGACGATGGCTGCGGCCGCCGCCATCAGGGCCACGCCGCCGATGGTGAACAGGGCGGTCCCCATGCCGCCGGTGGTGGGCAGGATGGGGGTGGTGCTGTTCTTCAGCGTGACGTCCAGCTGGTTGACGTTGGCGGTATCCAGCGCGGAGCCGCCCAGCAGCAGACGGTCGGAGTTGTTCAGCTCGGTCATGGTGCTGCTGTTGGCCAGAAGGCCGGTGATGGCCTCGGCGGTGCGCTCGCCGGTCAGATCGACCTTGAAGCCGCCCTTGGGGGCATAGTAGCCGCCGGGTACGGTGGTCTCCTCCATGTAGTAGACGCCCACGTTCAGACCCTTGATCAGGAAGTCGGCGGGCACCTCGGTGACCACGCCGGTGTCGGCTGCGATCTCATCGGCGGTGGCGGGGCGGTAATAGACGCCGTCCTTCACGAACTTGATGCCGGCGGCGCTCTCATTGGTCAGGTCGGCCTCACTGCGGTAGAAGGTGAAGCCGGCGCCGGACAGGGGGTCGCCCTCGGTGTCGATCTTGGTCAGCTTCAGGGAGAAGGTGGACACCCGGGTGGCGCTAGGGTCGGTGGTCTTAACGTTGCTCGGCTCCAGATCGGTGACATAGGTCAGGACAGCGCTGTTCTCCGCGTAGTTGAACACGGTGCTGTTGCCGGGGTCGGCGGGGTTGACCTGCTTGTCGGCGGAGACGGCCTCCGGCATCAGGGTGGCGTGATAGACGATATAGACATCGACGGTGCCGACAGAGGAGGTGAGTTCACTGTAGTCCAGCTCGAAGGTGAGCTCCTGAGTGCCGTTTTCATAGTTGCCGACAGTGGAGGTCTTGATGGCGTTGGCGATCTCTTTGTCAACAGGATTGACGGTCTGATAGACTTTGGCGCTGCCGGGCACATACTGGGCGCCGGACAGAGTATCCTTTAGGGTCAGGGTAGGCAGGTTATGGACGCCGGAGTAGGCGGGGATCTCCAGATGGACGTAATACTCCAGATCATCGCCCACGTTAGCGGCGGCGGAGGACTTCCAAGTGGCGCCGACGCCGCTCTCGTCCTTCACCTGCTTGTGGATGGCGGGGGCATTGGCGTGCTTGGCGGTCATCTGGGGGTCGAGGGTGACATCGGTGCCGCCGGCGTACACACGCACATCGTCGCCCTTCACGCGCATGAACACGGACATGGCCTTGTAGATCTTGCTGTTGTTCACCGTGGTCTCCACCAGCAGCAGGTAGTAGCCGGGCTGGAGGGACAGAGTGGCCTTCTCATCAGCTCCGGCGGTGGCAGAGACGACCTCGCTGGCGTCCGTGGGCAGGGTGTAGCCCACGTGGCCGGCCAGAGCGGCTGCGGCATAGGTGCCAAGCACATTGGCGATGCCCTCTGCGCTCATGGTAGCCAGATAGGCTTCTTTGGACATAGGGGTCGCGGTACCGCTGGCAAAATGGTCGAGAAACGTGCCGAAGTCACTGTAGAACTGGAAGGAGTTATAGCTGGCGTCGGCATACTTGACCAGACGGTAGGCCTTTACCGTGTCGCCCTGGGCGATCTCGTTGACGGTGATGGTGCGGGCGCTGATGGCCCGTACCGCGACGTTGTCAGCCAGAGCGGCCGGTACAAGGCTCATCAGGATGGCAGCCGCCAGCAGCAGGCTGCCCAGCTTGGAAAACAGTTTTTTCATGGTCTTGATCCCTTTCTTTTTTATTAGATCATATGTCATCGCCTCTCCCGCAGGGCGGGGGAGCGTTATGGCCTATGGCCGCCTTCGCCGGCGGGGGGCAGGGCGTCTGCCCAGATGTGCTTGGGGTCGTAGGTGTCCGTGTGGGGGAAATAGAGCTTCCCGGTAAATTCGGAAGCCCGAAAGCCGAAGGCGGTATAGATCGGCTCCAACTCACCGGGCCAGGAAAAGGGCAAACAGGCGCTGCCCCACGGAATATTCAGTTTTCCGTTTGGGTGCGCCCAAGGCAGACTCCTTTATATATCGGCAAGGTCAGGCCTGACCTTGTGCTCTATTACAAGAATAGAGCACGATACCTTCCTGGCATTCTGGCGGCGAGCTCCGGGCGGTGCTCCCGCTGCGCCCGTCTCAGGTGGTGGTCATAACAAGAAGGTGCACTTGCGACTATAGTCACAAACAAGAAAACATCGGCTGGGGCGGACAAGAGCCACGACCAACCGGTGCAGATCATGTATGGTCCCCGGATCGAAAAGACTGCGAAAGCCGCTGATGGCGGCGGGGAGATGGGGGATGAGATCGAAGCGGGGATATTTGCCTCATATCGAGCTTTGCGCATCTACTATTTACAAAAGCGGTGCATCAGTCCACGCTATGCAAACAGTATACTATGGGAGTTTCTATTTTTCAACGTTTTTTTTAACAAGAAATACACACATTTTTACTAAATATAGAACTTTTTGTGAAGGATGATTTGCTGATGGTGCATGAGTGAATGATACTGAGATCATACTTATAGATAGGTATATCCTGACCTCCTTCCTGCGTCCCAGTCTTTGCGGATCGCCGGGGATAGGAGGTATTTGACCGCGTGGAGGATCGGGAAAATAAAAAGAGCGGCACAGTGCTGTGCCGCTCTTTGGTGTTGAGATATAAAGTTGTCTTTTTGAAGGTCAGGCGTTCCCCAGATACTTCAGTGCAGAGGTCACCAGCACCTCCATGCCGATGGGCAGGGCCTCCCACTCGGGGTAGAAGGAGCCGTGATGGATGGGATAGCGGGGCTTTGCGGGGTCGTGGCAGCCCAGCCAGAAGAAGCAGGAGGGGACCTTCTCGCAGTAGAAGGAGAAATCCTCGCCGCCCAGGGCGGAGTGCTCGGGAATGACCAGGTGGTCCGGGCCCACCACGTCGCGGATGACGTCCCGCACCAGCTCGAACTGCTTGGGATCGTTGACGGTGGGGGAGTAGCACATCATGTAATTGAAGTCATAGGTGCCGCCCATGCCCTCGACGACGCCCTTGACGATATTCTCGATGCGCTGGGGCATGGTGTTGCGCACGGCGGGGTTCAGGTTGCGGCAGGTGCCCTCCATCACCACCTCGTCGGCGATCACGTTATAGCGGGAGCCGCCGTTCATCTTGCCGATGGTGACCACCGCGCTGTCCAGCGGGCCCACGTTGCGGGAGACGATGGACTGAAGGGCGGCCACTACGTAGGAGGCGATCATAATGGCGTCGATGCCGTTTTCCGGGGCGGAGCCGTGGCTGTTCTTGCCATGGACCGTGATAAAGAAGCGGTCGGAGGAGGCCATCATCGCGCCGTTGCGCACGGCCACATAGCCGGTGTCATAATTGGGCCAGACGTGCTGGCCGAACACGGCGTCCACGTGGGGATCTTCCAGACAGCCGTCGGCGATCATCTTCTTGGCGCCGGAGTCGGCGGCGTTCTCCTCAGAGGGCTGGAAGAGCAGCTTGACCTTGCCGCTGAACTGATCCCGCATTTCGTTGAGCACATAGGCCGCCCCCAGCAGCATGGCGGTGTGGGCGTCGTGGCCGCAGGCGTGGGCCATGCCGGGGGTGAGGGAGTGGAAGGGCAGGTCGTTGTCCTCTACCACCTCAAGGGCGTCGAAGTCGGCCCGCAGGCCCACACATTTGCCCTCGCCCTTTCCTTCGATCACGGCGGTCACGCCGTAGCCGCCCACATGCTCGGTGGGCTCAAGGCCCATCTCACGCAGGGTCTTGGCGATGTAAGCTGAGGTCTCCTTCTCTTTGCCGCTGGGTTCGGGGTGCTGGTGCAGCCAAATGCGGTGTTCCTTGACTTTCTCCCAATACTTGTCAATGATCTTGCGAACTTCGGACATACGCGTTCCCCACTTTCACTCAATAGTTTTCAAGCTCCAATGCGAGGGAAGCAAAGATCCTCGCACCGAGCGGGATCACACTCTCGTCTACGTCGAAATGGTCATTGTGGTGTGCGGCCTTCAGGGGCATACCGAATACAAGCTCCGTGACCTGCCCGCCGTGGGCCTGCACGTCACGCATCATGGTCGTTACGTCTTCACCTCCTCCGAAATCCACATCGGGCAGGATCTGATCCACGTCCTCCAGGCCGGAGAGGATCTGGATCACCCGCTCCACAAGAGCCTTGTCGCAGTCTACGTTCCCCGCGCCGCCCATCAGCCGGGCCTCATAGGTGCAGCCGTACATGTCCGCCGCGGCCTGACAGACCCGGCGTGCCTCCTGCTCCATGTATTCGTTCAGCGCGGCGCTGCCGCCCCGGGTCTCGATGGCCAGCACGGCCTCTGCTGGGATGACGTTCCGCCCCGTCCCCCCGTGGAAGGTGCCCACGTTGATGCGGGTGGCCCCCTCGTGGTGGCGGGAGATGGACAGCATGCCCAGCGTGGCCGCGGCGGCCGCGGCGATGGCGTTGCGCCCCAGCTCTGGCGCTGCGCCGGCGTGGGAGGGCACGCCGTGGAACAGCGCGTCGAATTTGGTGCTGGAGAGGAAACCGTGGCCGCTGGCGGCCACGCTGCCTACATGCAGGCCGGGCAGAAGGCCCACGTGAGCGCCGAAGAAGTAGTCGCACTCCGAAAACAGGCCGGCGGCGGTCATGCTGGCCGCGCCCCGCAGTCCCTCCTCGCCGGGCTGGAACACCAGCAGGACCTTGCCCCGCAGGCGGTCACGGTATGCGGTGAGCAGCCGGGCGGTGCCGATGCCGATGGCGGCGTGGGCGTCGTGGCCGCAGGCG
The DNA here is from genome assembly GCA_934659475.1 of uncultured Oscillospiraceae bacterium. Taxonomy (GTDB): domain Bacteria; phylum Bacillota; class Clostridia; order Oscillospirales; family Oscillospiraceae; genus Lawsonibacter. The sequence continues at coordinate 5,740 of CAKUHX010000024.1, read as the reverse complement.
TGCATACAGGCGTGGTGCACGGAGCGGAAGCCCTGGGCGCAGGGGACATGTCCGGGGTCGTCCGTCTCCTCCACGTCGTTGCAGTCAATGTCCACGCGGATGCCGATGGTGGGCCCGGGCAGTGCCCCCTCGATCACGGTCAGGCAGCCGGTGTAGCCCCCGCGCATGTCCTCCAGCAGGTCGTGGCGGTCACACTCGCTTACGGCGCGCTGCCAGCAGGCCTCCAGCGTCTCCTCGTCGGGCAGGCCCAGCATCTTTTCCCGCACATGCAGCTGCCTGCCCCAGCGCACAGGAAGGCCCAGCTTCTCCAGCTCGGTGATGATGCGTGCGGTGGTGCGGAACTCCGTCCATCCGGACTCGGGATAGCGGTGGAGGTCACGGCGCAGGTCGATCAGATCTTGGGAAAACTGGGCCATGTCGATACGGTCGAAGGTCATGCTCCGCCCCCCTCTCAGTGAGTCAGCAGATCCAGGGCGAGCCTTGCGGTGTTGTTGAGATTCTCGATGGTGATGTACTCGGAGGTGGTGTGCACCTTGGTCATGCCGGTGCCCAGGACCACGGCCTCCAGCCCCTTCTGGTTATAGATGTTGGCGTCGCTGCCGCCACCGCCCTGGGTGACGTTGGCCTTGCAGCCCAGGCGTTCAAAGGCGGCCAGCAGGGGCTTTACCGTCTCGCCCGCGGGGTCCACCCGGTAGGAGACGTAGTTGGTCACGAGCTTGCAGTCCAGCTGGGCCCCGAACTGGTCGCAGGCCTGCTGCAGGCAGGACTGGATGTGGGCGGCATGGGCGTTGAGCTTATCCAGATCGCGGGAGCGCACCTCGGCGATCATGCTGCACCGGTCGGGCACGATGTTGGTGGCGTACTCCGCCTTGATGGTGCCGATGTTGCAGGTGGTCTCGCTGTCGATGCGCAGCAGCTCCATGTGGGAGATGGCCGCGGCCATGACCTGGATGGCGCTGATGCCCTCCTCCGGGGCCAGCCCCGCGTGGGCCCGGCGGCCGATCACATCGGCAAAGATCTTGATCTGTCCGGGGGCCTCTACGATGACCTTGCCCACATCGCCGCTGGAGTCGAAGATATAGGCCCGGCGGGCCGCCAGCTGGGTGCAGTCAAAGGCCTTCGCGCCCCGCATGCCGCCCTCCTCACCGATGGAGAAGATGATCTCCGCCGGGCGGTGGCTCAGCTTGTTTTCCAGGATCACGCGGACGGCCTCTAAAATGCCGCAGATGCCGCTCTTGTCGTCGCCGCCCAGAACGGTGGTGCCGTCGGAATAGATCACGCCGTCACGGATCGTCGGCTTGACGCCCACGCCGGGGACGACGGTGTCCATGTGGGCGGAGAGCATGATGGGCTCCCCCTCGCCCGGCAGACGGGCAAAGACGTTGAAGCCGTTGGAGCCGAAGGTCTCGCCGGCGCGGTCAGTGGATACCTCCAGCCCCAGGGCCGTCAGCACCTCCACCAGCTTTTCCCCCATTTTTCGCTCGTTTCCGCTTTCGCTGTCGATCTGTACAAACTCCAGGAATTCGTTGAGAAGGCGGGTCTCGTTGATCATCATTCTGAACTCTCCTTTCAAATCGCTGGGGCAAAATGGGCGCGCGCCCTGTTATTTTTCAGAAGGAGCGTCGGCGAAGGACGCCTCCAGAGCGGCCTTGACCGCCGCGACGTCGAAGTCCTTTTTCTTGTCCAGGGGATAGGCCTTGCGCCACTTCTTCAGGTCTTGATAGGCCACGATGCAGTCGGTGCCGGAGACGTGACTGTGGGACGAGCCGAAGTTGTCCGCCAGCACCACCAGGGGCTTGACGGGCACGCCGGTGAGCCCCCGGCGGACGAACAGCCGGTTGAGGGCCACGCAGGTCTCCTCCAGCTCCGGCAGGGGGTTGGGCTCATATCGGACGTCCTTGCTGGCGGTGAACATCCAGCGCTTGTCATCGGCGCTGCCGGTGACGTCCAGTCCCCACCAGAAGACCTTGACCGCGTAGACGCAGTTTCCGCTGACATGGAGGAATCCGCAGGGTTGGACATCCCGCTTGGAGCGGATGGTCACGTCCAGATAGCATTCGGCCCCCGGCCCGCCCAGCTGCTTCAGCCGCTTGGCCACCCGGGCGCAGGAGTCCTGATAATTGCGATGCTTGTTGATGTGGCGCTGGGCCAGCACGAACACCAGGATGCCCGCCAGAACGACGAGGCCGAAGTTGATGTAATCCTCCCACGAGTGCAGCTTCCACGCGGTGAAGCCGCCGCCGGAAAACCAGTTGCCGAAGAGTTTATCCATACGCTCCCTCCATATGCAGAGCACGTTTCCCTCTCTGCTATGTACCAAAATAACACATTTCCTGCAAAAAAGAAAGGGGAGAAATGACATTCAGCAGAACGACAAAATTCAATTCAAAATTTTGGTAACATTAAATAAAATTTCTGGAACGCGCATCAGTTGTTAATTTTAACTTGATTTTTCCCGAAAAACATGATACTGTGTGTATACAGTGCATAATTCCAGTCCAGCAGCTTGTGGGAGGGCGAGAATATTGCTGACGGAAAATATGCATATCAACTTAATCTGGAGGAGGAGAAAGCAATATGCCAGAAGTAAAACTCGCTAAGAAAACCTGGTTAGACAAATTCCTGGATGTCCTCGAACGCGCCTGTAACAAGCTTCCCGTCCCCGCGATCATGTTCATCTACCTGTTCTTCATCGTAGCCATCATCAGCTGCATTTTGGGTCTGATGGGTGTCTCCGTGGTGAACCCCGCCACCAACGAGGTGGTGGCCGTACAGAACCCCATCTCTGAAGCGGGCCTTCTGTGGTTCCTGAAGAGCATGGTCACCAACTTCACCGGCTTCGCCCCCCTGGGCCTGGTGCTGACCATGACCCTGGCCATCGGTATGTGCGAGGAGTCCGGCCTGATCGTGGCCCTGCTGAACGACAAGCTGCGTAACGTTCCCCCCAAGCTGCTGCCCTTCGTCATCGGCTTCGTGGGCACCGTGGGCAACCTGGCCTCCGACACTGCCATGGTCGTTATCCCCCCCCTGGCCGCTATCCTTTACATCGGCATCGGCAAGCACCCCCTGGTGGGTATGATCGCCGGCTACGCGGGCGCTCAGGGCGGCTTCTCCGCCAACCTGATGATCGCCGGCACCGACGCTCTGCTGCAGGGCATCACCAACAACGTGTTGGACGGCTTCCTGGGCGAGGGCGTGTACCATGTGGACGTCACCTGTAACTGGATCTTCATGTTCGCCTCTACCTTCATGTGCTCCATCGTCATCGGCCTGGTGTGTAACCTGATCGTTGACAAGCGGTTCGGCGAATATGACCGTTCCAAAGCCATGGTGGACATCTCCGTGGAGGACGTCACCCCTGAGGAGAAGAAGGGTCTGGGCCGCGCTGGTCTGGTCATGCTGATCTATCTGGCCATCGTTCTGGCGGGCTACTTTGTGGGCCCCCTGGCCAAGATCACCGAGGACGGCAAGCGGGTGCTTGTTGGCTCCCCCCTGATCTCCAACCTGATCCCCATCCTGTTCTTCTTCTTTATGCTGCCCGGCATCGTGTTCGGGTACACCACCAAGAAGTTCCAGAGCACCAAGGACATCAACAAGGCCATGACCCACCAGATGCAGCTCATGGGCTCCTACGTCGTGTTCTGCTTCTTCTGCGGCCAGTTCAACAACCTGTTCAACTGGACCAAGCTGGGCACCGTGTTCGCCATCTCCGGCGCCGACGCCCTGTCCAAGGCGGGCTTCACCGGCTTCGGTATGATCGTCTGCATCATCCTGCTCACCAGCTTCATCAATCTGCTGGTGCCCTCCGGCTCTGCCAAGTGGGCCATTCTGGCCCCCGTGTTCATCCCCATGCTGGTCCTGCTGGGCTATCACCCCGGCTTCATCCAGCTGATCTACCGTCTGGGCGACTCCCCCACGAACGCCTTCACCCCCCTGTCCCCCTACATCTGGGTCACCCTGGGTGTGGCGCAGGCCAAGTACGACAAGGACGCCAAGATCGGCACCCTGGCCGCCGGCCTGTTCCCCATCGGCATCGCCCTGCAGATCGCCTGGATCATCATGCTGGGTCTGTGGATGCTGGCCGATCTGCCCATCGGCCCCGGCGTGGGCATCGAAGTCCCCGCCGAGCTGGCTGCCCTGGTCATCCAGTAAGCCGCTCACCGCAGTAGCTGTGCTGCATTTGCACACAAGAAAAAGCGCCCCGTTCACCAGCGGTGAACGGGGCGCTTTTCTATGCAGATCGGGTGGCGGTCTTTCGCTTGTAGCCGCAGTCGCAATACGGCCCGCCGGTGGCCAGGGTGTATTGCCGCACAAACTGCGACGCGCCCCCGGCCTCGCTCATGGTGTAGTCCAGGCGGCACAGTGCGGGGGTCAGGTCATACAGCCCCAGCTGCTTCATTAGGGCACAGATGCCGCACTGGGAGAAACGGGCCTCGTACCCGCTGCCATCGGGGTAGGGGAGGTAGTCCATGTTCCAGGAGTAGGGGTTGCGGTCGGCGGCCCTCAGGGCGGCGGCGGCCTGCATCCCCGCGATGTCCCCGGGGGTGAATTTTTTCTTCCCGCTCTGGCGGCAGAACCATTTCATGGGGCCGGTCATCATGGCCCGGGCGTAATACTCCGTCAGCTGCTGCATGTCAGGCCGCCGGGGCATGGACAGGATGAAGGCCCCCAGCATGGCGCAGTTGACGATGTTCATTTGAAAGCGGTCGCCCTTTTCAAACTCCGGCAGGCCGGCAATGATCCGGCGGTATTCCGGCTTGGCCTTTTCGGCGATGGCTTTGGCTTCCATTTTCTCATAGCCCAGCGTATGGGTGAGCTGCGCCCGGAAGGAGCGGACGAACAGCGCCCACATACCCGCGGGCATGCCCAGATACCTCATAGTCCAGCCCTCCCTCCGTCTCCGGCGGGAAAGCCCAGCCGGACGATCTGCATATCCATGGCGGCGTCGCCCACCCGGGCCAAAAAGCGAAAGAAGCCGCTGACATCCTGTCCTGATACAGGCTGGGGAACAGCTGGGAGCACATTTTGCGGGCGTACAGGGGGATGACCAGGGTCTCCTGCACGGTGTTCCGTTCGATGCGGTATTTCATCTGCGTGCCTCACTTTCTTGCCGGAGCGATAAAAACGGCAGGTCCGGCAGCGTGTTTTCTTCCATCACCCGCGTCAGCAGCGCTGCAAAACCCGACGGATCTTTGATCTGGTACTCCATGTGGTCAAAGCCCTCAAATACCGGATAATGGGCGGAGGGGTAGGCGCTGCGGTATTTGAGGTGTTCCTCTTTGCTGCCGAAAGCAAACCAGACGCGCTCCTGCAACTGCGGCGATAGGGGCGGAAAGGGCTTGTCCTCCAGACTGTCGGCCAGTTGGCGGCGGAGACTGCGGTAGGTCAGGGCCTTGCCCGCCGCAATGAAATAGGGGCGGATGGCCTGGCCATCGCACCACAGGATCCTCTTCAGCGTCCACCCATGGGACCAGTACAGGCTCTTGATGGCCAGATACAGCAGGGGGGCCATGGCCTGGCGGCCGCCCGGGGAGATCTGGGCGAATTGCCCGCCGTCGAAGTAGGCGTGCTCCACCGGCAAGGAGGTATTTGTTGTCGATGAGATACACCATGTGGCCCCAGGTATGGCCGGGCACCAGGAAACACTCGATGCGGATGCCATCGATGTCAAAGACCTGTCCGTCCTTCAGCAGGACCTTCTGGTCGTTGATGGTCACCTGGGGCAGCTTATACAGGTGGT
>CAKUHX010000023.1 GCA_934659475.1 uncultured Oscillospiraceae bacterium | reverse complement strand
TGTCCACCATCAAGGACCTGTGCCAGAACATCTTCTTCCTGTGCGTGGGCTTCGGCTTCAGCTATAAGCTGCTGCGCCGCGCCGGCGGCAAGCTGTGCATCAAGATCGCCGTGGCCGCCTGCCTCCTGATCACCCTGCAGGATGTGCTGGGTGTTCTGGTGGGCAAGGTCATCGGCCTGCACCCTCTGCTGGCCCTACAGTGCTCCTCCTCTGCCATGTCCGGCGGCGTGGGCACCGCCTCCGCTTTCGGCCCCATCTTCATTGACAAGTTCGGCGCCCCCGATTCCGCCACCACCGTGGGCGTGGCCGCCGGTACCATGGGCAACATCATGGGCTCCCTCATCGGCGGCCCTGTGGCTGCCTTCCTGATCTCCCGCCACGGTCTGAAGTCCGACCCCAACGACAAGCCCGACGCCGAGATGACCGGCAGCGTTCCCGAGCTGAACAACGGCCGCATGGTCTCCACCTTCGCTCTGTGCTTGCTGGCCGCTGCTCTGGGCATGCCCATCTACTGCCTGCTGGACAACATCCCCGCCATTGAGATGCCTAAGTTCATCGGCTGCCTGTTTGCCGGCGCTATCGTCCGGAACATCATGGAGGCCTGCAACATCCAGTTCAATGTTCCTGAAGTAGACGCCATCGAGCATATGTTCCTGGAGCTGTATCTGGCTCTGGTGCTGATGACCATCGACATCACCGCTCTGGCTCCCGTTGCCGGTCAGATGGGTGTGATCCTGCTGGCTCAGGCGATTTTGATGGCTCTGTTCGGCATCTTCGTCTCCTTCAACATGTTTGGCCGCAACTACGGCGCCGCCGTTATGACCGCCGGCAACTGCGGTTGGGGCTGCGGCTCCGGCCCCAACGCCGTGGCCAACGAGAAGGCCGTTATGGACCAGTACGGTTGGCACAATGTGGCTTGGGTGCTGTACCCCTCCTTCGCCGTGATCATTGACGACATCTACAACCCCATCTTCCTGTCCATCTTCGCCGGGATCGTGGCGTAGCAGGACTTTCTTCAAGAGCCCCTCTCTTTTCTCACACCCGGCGCCTCGCCTGAGGCGCCGGGCCTTTTTATCCCCGCCGCACAAAGGAAAACGATGATCGCTACAGGAAACAGTGGTTGTGCAAAGCCGGTTTTTGTGTTATACTGCGCTCAATGGCCGTTTTTCGGCCGCAGGCAGGATGACAGGGAAAAGGGGGACATGGCCGGTGAATGTGCGCAGGATATGGACAGGAACGGCGGCGCTTCTTCTGCTGCTGACCGCGGCGGCGTGCGCCCCGCGCCCGGCGCAGCTGGAGGTGCTGACCATCGGCACCGCGGACAGCGGCGGCACTATGTACCCCGTGGGCCGGGCCATTGCTGGGGCAATGGCCAGCGAGACCCGGAAGCTGAATGTAGGGGCCTCCACCGGGTCGGAGAAGAACATTGCCGACCTGTCGTCCGGCGAGATCGATCTGGGTCTGGTCACGGCGGATGCCGCCTATGATGCGGTCCAGGCCGGAACGGCGGAGGGCCTGCGGGCCATCGGCGCGGTGTATGTGAGCGTATCCACCTGGCTGGCTCCGGCGGACAGCGGCCTGCTGTATGTCCACGATATGACAACAGAACGCCTGGGCGTGGGGCCGGAGAACTCAGTGACGGAGCAGACGGCTCAGGTGAGCCTTGAGGTGCTGGAGACGGACAGCGTGAGCCCCACGCTGGAAAACTGCAGTCTGGAGCAGGGATGGCGTGAACTGGCCGAGGGCAAGCTGGACGCGGTCCACGGCTTTGTGGGAACACCGGCGGAGGGACTGGTGAACCTGTCCCAGCAGCTGCCCTGCAATGTGCTGCGGTATACGCAAGAGGAGCTGGAGCAGATCCTGGGGGCCAACAAGGTGTACTGCGCCGCGGTCATCCCCGCGGAGAGCTACGCCGGCCAAGTGGAGGAGGTCCCCACCTTCGGCAGTAAGTGTCTTCTGTGTGTGGACGCCTCGATGGATGAGGAGCTGGTCTACGCACTGACTCAGGCCCTGTGGCAGGCGCGGGACACCCTGAAGGAGGAGCACCCGGCGCTGGCTGTGCTGCAGGAGGAGGGCTTCCTGTGGGAGGGGCTTCCCGTGGCCCTGCACGAGGGCGCGGAGCGGTTTTATCAGGAAAACTGTCCCGGTTTTGAGAAGTAAAAAAACACACCCCTGGCCATCGGCCAGGGGTGTGTTTTTTACTTGCGAATATAGGTGTAATACCGGAAGGACAGCCCGTCATGCTCCATGGGATCGGAGACGTCCTGTATCTGCCAGGCGGGGTCGGCGTCCAGATCCGGGAAAAACTTGTCCGCTGGAAAGACGGCATCTATGCGGGTGATATGGGCGGTGTCACAGTAGGGCAGCAGAGCGGCATAGACCGATGCGCCCCCCACTACGAAGCTGTCCGCCGGGGCGGAGGCCACCAGCTGCTCCAGGCTGGGATATACCTCGCCCCCCTCCGGGGCAAAGGCGGGATCCCGGGACAGGATCAGGTTTCGGCGGCCCTTCAGGGGCCGTCCTCCGGGGAAGGTGGCCATGGTCTTGCGGCCCAGGATCACCGGGTGGCCGGTGGTCAGGGCCTTGAAATGCTTCAGATCCTCGGGGATGTAGATCAGCTGGTCGCCGTCCTTCCCGATGGCCCAGTTTTTGTCAACAGCTACGATAAGATGCATGGATGAGTCCTCCGTTTACAGGTCATTGTCCACATCAGTGCGGAAATAGTCGATCATATAGGAAGTGAACTGCTGCACCGCAGCGCTTTGATAGCGGCCCTTCTTTGTGATCATGCAGCATTTCCAGGGGAAGATGGGGTCGAAGGGGATGACAGCCAGATTGCTGCACTTGTGAACAGACAGAAAGGGCTTTGGCAGGATCGTGATGCCGCTCCCGTGTTCGGAGAGGTTGATCAGGATCGAGGAGTTCCCGCTGACGAAATTGATCTGGGGCGTAAAGCCGGCCTCCTGACAGCGGCGAAAGATGGCGTGCTTGATGGCGTGTCCCTCGGTGTAGAAGTTGAATTTTTCCTGCCTCAGGTCGGCGATGCGCACCTGCTTCTGCTGGCTGAGCGGGTCGGAGTAGGGGATCAGAGCCACGATCTCTTTGCTGAAAAGGGAGTAGACGTCCAGCAGGCCGGAGGCATAGACGGCGTCGCTCTCCATACAGAAACCTACGTCGCACTGGCTGGCCTCTACCATGGCCCGGATGTCGTTGCTTCCCCGCTCGCTGAAGCGGAGGTTGATGTTGGGGTGTGCGGTGCAGAAGGGATTGATCTGAGAGATAAGATACAGGCCGGCCACCATGGGCGTGACTCCCACATGGACATCCCCCTTGGGATGGTCCTCTACATCGTGCAGCCATGTGGGGATGGACTGAAAATCGTTTACGATGGGGGTGGCCAGCTCTACCAATTTGATGCCGTAATCTGTCAGCTCAGCCTGCTGGCGGTTTTTTTGAAACAGAGGAACGCCCAATTCCTCTTCCAGATTGTGAACGGTCTTGCTCAGTGTTGGCTGCGCAAGATAGAGATTTGCCGCCGCGCGGGTAAAGCTGCCATCCTTGGCGATCTGCAGGAATTGCAAAAGAGCGCGAATATCCATGGTCTCCTCCCTGTGATGTTCATCATGTCATGCCGCTGGCCGACCGGGACAACACGCCCGTCAAAACCGAGCCCGCACTTATTATACCTGAAATGGAAAGGGTGCGCCACAGAAAAATTCTGCGGCGCACCCTTTCGGGGAGAAAAAGGAAAAGAGAAGAAAGCCTGATCAGCGGGTGAGCCCGAAAATATCACAAATGTGGCCGATCACACAGTCGCCCAGAATATCCAGGCCGTCAATGGTGCCGCCGCCGCCGATATGCGGGCTGACAATGAAGTTATCAAACTGGAACAGGGGGGAATTCACTGTAGATTCCCCCTTCATCGTGCCGCCGGCAAGTTCGCTGGCCATAACGTCAACGCCGATGCCGCGGACCTTTCCGGAGCGCAGGGCCTCATAGGCGGCATCCTCGTCCAGCATCCCGCCCCGGGCCATATTCAGCACGATCACACCGTCCTTCATCTTTTTGAACTGATCGAAGGAGATCATGCCCCGGGTCTCGTCCGTAAGGGGGGCATGGAGGGAAATAAGGTCAGAGACTGTGAGCAATTCGTCAAGGGAGACCTTTTTAGCGCCGCGGCTGGCGATCTCCTGCTCAGACAGGTAGGGATCGTAGGCGATGACATCCATGTCGAAGGCCCGGGCAAAATGAGTGACCCGGCTGCCGATCTTGCCGCAGCCAATGATACCCAAGGTCTTGTGCTGCAGCTCAACGCCGGTCCAGACATATTTGTTCCAGCGGTGCTCTTCCTTTACGGCCTTGTTGGCTGGCATAGTGTTTCTGGCCAGATCCAGCATCTTGGACATAGTGAGTTCGGCCACCGTATTGCTGTTCATGCCGGGGGCATTGGTGATCTGGATGCCCTTTTTCTTTGCGTACTCCAGATCGATGTGATTGGTACCTACGGCGCTGACGGTAATGGCCTTCAGGTTTTTTGCCGCGTCCAGGATCTCCCGGTCGATCTTGGGGTCCACCCGCATGACCAGCAGGTCGTATTTGCAGATGATGTCCCGCAGCTCATCGTGGCTGGGCAGGAATACATGATCGACATCCGCCCCTTTGGACCTCAGAAATTCCTGAATGTGAGAGGAGACCTGGTCGATGATCAGAGCTTTCATTGCTTATCATTACCTCACTTTTCTGTACAGCCGACTGTAATGATGGGGTGCAGCTGTGTTTTTGTACAAGTAGGATCATAATACAGGGAAGATGTTTTTGTAAAATACCCGATTTTGATCGGCTTATAGACAAAAGTTATGGATAACGGTCAAACCATAGAGGCAGTAGGATCATTACCAAAAGTAATAAGGGAAAAGAAATAACTCATTTTACTTTCGACAAATATGATGCTATTGTGACGGCAGATATTGTGAAAGGAGCCAATGCACATTATGCGTTCCATGACATCCATGAGTCCCTTTAACACATTTCCTGAGGTCACCAAAGACGTGACTTTCAGCCCTGACCTCACCCTGTGCGACTGCACCCTGCGCGACGGCGAGCAGCAGGCCGGCGTGGTCTTTACCAAAGAGGATAAGGTAGCCATCGCCAAGCTGCTGGACGAGATGCGCATCCCTGAGATCGAGGCCGGTATGCCCTGTAACTCCCAGGAGGACGCCGACGCCATCGCCGAGATCACCGACTGCTGCAAACACTCCCGGATCACCGCCTGTGTTCGCGGCCTGGAGAAGGACTTTGACCTGGCCGCCGACATCGGCGTGTGGGGCATCACCATCAGCCTTCCCATCGGCGTGCTGCAGCGCAAGTATAAGCTGAAGTGGGATGACGACACCTACATCGCCAACATGTACCGCCTGACCGAGTACGCCAAGAAGAAGGGCCTGTACGTCAACCTGAGCCCCTATGATACCATGCGGGCCGACCCCAAGTTCATGGACCGGGTGATGGAAGAGGTCGTCAAGTGCGGCACCATCGACCGGGTGCGCCTGGTGGACACCGTGGGTGCGGCCAGCCCCGAGGCCATCCGCTATGTGGCCCACCACATCAAGGAGATCCTGGGGGACAAGGTCTGGCTGGAGGTCCACTGCCACAATGACTTCGGTCTGGCCGTCGCCAGCACTCTGGCTGGGGCCATGGGCGGCGCCGAGGTGCTGTCCACCACCATAAACGGCCTGGGTGAGCGCTCCGGCAACACCTCTACCGAGGAGACGCTGATGGCCCTGAAGCTGCTGTACGGCAAGGATCTGGGTGTGGATACCACCCGTCTGGTGGAGGTCTCCAAGCTGGTGGAGAAGCTGTCCAACACCCCTCTACAGAACCACAAACCCGTGGTGGGCAAGCACTCCTTCAGCCATGAGTCCGGCATGGTCGTGGCCGGCGTTCTGGAGGAGCCCTTCGTGGCTGAAGCCTACGCCCCTGAGCTGGTGGGCGCCCACCGTGAGATCCTGATCGGCAAGAAGAGCGGCGCTAAGTCCATTGAGGCCAAGCTGGATACTATGGGCATCCACATCCCTGAGGAGGCCGTACGCAGCCTGCTGACCGATGTGAAGGAGATGGCCATCCGGGAGAAGCGCTCCCTCACCGATGAGGAATTCCAGCTGCTGGCCCAGAAGTATCAGGGCTGATCGCAGCCCTCCGTTCGGCGCACCATTTTCTCCGTGAGCGGCATATCTTTTCCGGATGCCCATCTGAATGTGGGGACCGGGTATTATAAAGGAGTTTGATCATATGAGTATGGACCGTTTTGAAGGCAAAAGTGCCCTGATCACCGGGGCCTCCGGCGGCATCGGCAGCGCCGTCGTCCTGCGATTTCTGCAAGAGGGCTGTAAAGTGCTTGCCACAGACATCAACGAGGAGACGTTGAAGAAGCTGCAGGCCGAGATGGACGAGAAGTTCCCCGGCAAGTGCTTCACCATGATCTGCAACGTGACCAAGAAGAGCGAGGCGGAGAAGGCCATGGCCAAGGGCTGGGAGCTGTTCGGCACGCTGGACAAGCTGATCAACGTGGCCGGAGGCTCTCTGCCCGGCTGCCCCACCCATCTGCTGGAGGTCACCGAGGAGCGCTGGGACATGATCATGGATCTGAACGCCAAGAGCACCTTCTTCTTCTGCCAGGAGTTCATCCGGATGCATAAGGAGCACGGCACCACCGGCGACATCGTCAACTTTGCCTCTCAGGCGGGCATCGTCCCCAACGAGTATGCCCGGCCCCACTACGCCGCCGCCAAGGGCGCCGTGGTCAGCCTGACCCGCCATATGTCCAAGGAGTTTGCCCCCCAGGGCTTCCGCGTCAACGCCATCGCCCCGGGCTACTGCGCCAGCGGCGAGCGCATCCGCCAGCTGTGGAAGATCCGCGACGAGCAGGGCGTGAGCGAAAAGATGCTGTGGAACGTGGCCATGCACCGTCTGGCCGAGCCCAGCGAGGAGGCCGCAGCCGTGGCCTTCCTGGCCTCTGACGACGCCTCTTACATCACCGGCGAGATCCTCAACGTATGCGGAGGCGGGTTCTGAAAAATGTTTGAAAGGTAATGGGACACCAATTGCTTATGGAGCAAAGCGTTAAGCTGCGTTTCTTGATGCGGAAGGCAACTGTTTGTGTACTATAAGATCAATATGGTGAATCACCTTAAAAGAATAGTATTTTAGCGCCTTTGTTGTCAATAAAGAAGGCAAAACAAAAATATAAAATACCTCCGGGATCTTTGATGGACTTTATCGAATGCATGCTTGAAGAAGGAATTTCTGAAGAGGAAATTTGTGTGATGGTTCACAACAACCCCGAAAAAATTGTAGAAAAAGAACCGCATTGAGGGTGGGGATGTACAGAGGACGAAAGTGCGACGGAGAAAAGGAATACTACGCTACGGTGCCGAATTCCATCCGGAGCTTGCTGAAGAGGACAAGCAGAACAAACGCTCTTTCTGGGAGATCTTCAAGGATTCCATCTGGGCAGTGCTGATCCCCTTTATCATTCTGGGCGGTATTTACGGCGGCGTATTCTCTCCCACGGAGGCGGCGATCGTGGCCACGGCCTATGCGCTGATCATCAGCTTCTTCGTCTATCGCAGCATGAAGCTGAAGGATCTGCCTAAGGTGCTGAACAAGACCGTGCTGACCACCGGTACGATCATGATCCTGATGGGCTGTGCCTCGGCGTTCGGCCGTGTGCTGACCATGGAGCAGATCCCCACGACCATCGCAAGATTTATCCTCTCTCTGACGGAGAACAAATATCTGATCCTGCTGTTCATCAATCTGTTCCTGCTGCTGGTGGGCATGCTGATGGAGACCTCGGCGGCCATTGTGATCCTGGTGCCGATCTTCCTGCCTATCGTAAAGAGCCTTGGGGTGGATCCCATCCACTTTGGCGCCATCGTGGTGTTCAACCTGGCCATCGGCCTGTGTACGCCGCCGGTGGGACTGAACCTGTTTGTGGGCTCCCGCATCGCCAATGTTCCCATCGACCGGATGATGAAGCACCTGATCCCTCAGATCGGCATTATGATTTTTGTCCTGATGCTGATGACTTACTGCGAACCTCTGGCGCTCTTCCTGCCAAAGGTCCTGGGCGGGTATACGGGCTGAGACCGGTAAAAACTCCGCCCCGTCTGCACAGATGCAGACGGGGCGGAGCTTATTTTACGGCAGATCACACCGCCACGGGGATCTTTGCGTCCAGGGGGTGGGCCTGATAGCCCTCCAGCCTGACGCTGTCCTTGGTGAAGGCGTAGAAGTCGGTGACCGCGGGGTCCAGGGTGAACTTGGGGGCGTCATAGGGCTGGCGGGCGATGATCTCCTCCACCACGGGGACGTGGCGGTCGTAGATGTGGCAGTCGGCGATGACGTGGACGAACTCGCCGGCCTCCAGCCCGGACACCTGGGCCAGCATGTGGGTGAGCACGGCGTACTGCATCACGTTCCAGCCGTTGGCGGTGAGCATATCCTGGCTGCGCTGGTTCAGGATAGAGTTCAGGGTGTTGCCGGAGACGTTGAAGGTCATGGAGTAGGCGCAGGGATACAGGGCCATCTCGCTCAGGTCGTGGTGGTTATAGATGTTGGTGAGGATGCGGCGGCTGGCGGGGTCGTGCTTCAGGTCCCACAGCACCTTGTCCACCTGGTCCATATCCCCCTGGGGATAGTGGTGCTTCACCCCCAGCTGATAGCCGTAGGCCTTGCCGATGGAGCCGTTCTCGTCCGCCCAGGCGTCCCACACGTGGCTGCCCAGATCGCGGATGTTATTGGACTTCTTCTGCCAGATCCACAGCAGCTCGTCCACAGCGGACTTCAAAAACTGCTTGCGCACGGTCAGAATGGGGAACTCCTTCCGCAGGTCATAGCGGTTGACCACACCGAACAGCTTGATGGTGTGGGCGGGGGTGCCGTCCTCCCAGCGGGGACGGACGGGGCGGTCGGTGTCCCACACGCCCCGGGACAGAATATCCTTGCAGTTCTGAATAAAGACCTGATCGGCGTAGCTCATGGCGGCTCCTCCTCATTAGCGGCAAACCATATTTTTGTCATTGTAGCACAAAACCGCGCCCTTAGCAACGTCTTGCCGATTTATTTTCCGCCCGCCGTACTCTGGTGGAGATGCAGGTATTTTTCACGGGTGGCCAGCCCGCCCCGGATGTGCCGCTGGGCCTTGTTTTCTTCCAGCACCGCCATGACCTGCACGGCGAGGGGGCGGTTGAAGTGGGGCAGGCGGTCCCTAATATCCTTGTGGACCGTGGATTTTGAAATGCCGAATTTGCGGGCGGCGGCGCGGACGGTGGCCCGGTTTTCTATGATGTACAGGGCCAGCGCGCAGGCCCGGTCTTCCATGTTCCCTTTCACAACGACAAACACTCCCCTGTTTTGGGCGAAGCCCGCAGTTGTGATATGTATATGCGGGACAGGGGGAAAAAAGAAAGGGGGGAAGGGTCTATTTTTGCCCGGCGGCCTATTCCTTCAGTGCGTCGATCAGCTGGAGCACCAGCGAGATCTTTGCAGGCGTCAGTCCGTCGAGACTGATGAGATATTGGCTGTCCGGCGAGCGCCTGCCGCTGATGCCCAGAAGGTGATCTGAGGAGACGTTATACAGCCGCGCCAGCTTGATCAGCACCTCATAAGACGGCTGGCGGATGCCGTTTTCATAGGCCGAGACCACAGATGCCGTCCCGCCGATCCGCTGTGCCACTTGGCTCTGCGTCCAATTCTGCTCCCGGCGGAGCTCCCGGAGCTTTGTTCCTAATTCAACCATCAGCAATATCCACCTTTACTGGGAGTTTATATGCTTGCGATACTCTTATGGATGAATCAGCAACTAATGGTTCATTTATCATAAAAATCCACGATAATGGTCTTGCCCCCGGGGGGAGAACAGTCGGGAGCGGTATGAGGGCCATAACGGATCTGACCAATAGACGCAAGAGCTCCCTCCGCGATGTGATCATGGATGGACCGAGAATGATCTGCACTGGCCTGAGACGGGGGAAAAAGGGCGGGGAAAGGGCTGGGCCGCCCCGCAAAAGCTCCCGGGACGGCTCCGCCGGGCGTAAAGGAAAGGCCGCTGGCGGTGCCAGCGGCCTTTCCCTTACCTTTTCAAACTCAGTTCTTACATACCCAGTGTCAGGCCCTGGTGCTCCGACAGGCCGTCCTTGGCCAGCATCCGCTCCAGCACCTCCACATCGGCGGTGATGTCCATGGCGTCCCCCTGGAACAGCAGGTCCAGCTGGGTCTCAAAGCCCTCTACCACCTTGTCCATCATGCTTTCGATGCGCTCCATGGCGGCGGTGATGTTCTCTCCCGCCACCTCCTGGTCCTCCAGCTGGGCATAGGCCCGCAGGATCTTCAGGGTGGTGGGCAGGTAGTAGCTGAGGAAGCTGTGCAGCTGGGGGGACTTATCCGGGTGGGACTTCTGATAGTCGAAGATCTTGGCGGTGATCACACCGATGCGGTCGATCTGGGCGGAGAGCTTTTCGTTGTCGATGTCGTCGTTCACCGCACGGATCTCCTTCAGAACGGCGTTCTCCGGGCTCTCCTCCGGTGCGGCCTTGGCAGCGGGGGCAGCCTTGGGCTTCTCCTCTACGCCGGCGCCGGACAGGATCAGCTGGTCCCCGCCGTAGTCCACATAGCCTGCGGGGAACAGGTCATACTCCAGCATGTCCTCCAGCGTCTCGCGCACCTTTTCCGGGGCGGTGCCGGTGGCGGAGGCCAGGGAGGAGATGGACACCACCTTCTTGCCGCCGATCATATTCAGATACTGGCGGAACAGCCGGGCGCGCTTTTTGCGCCGCAGGCCGGTCCACAGCATGCCGCCGCCCACGGCGGTGAAGCAGAGGAGGGGGACCGTCTCCTGTAAAAACCAGGCGATGTCGGGCAGCACCCAAAGGTACTCCGCCGCCGTGGTAAGGAAGCTGATGCTGAAGATGGCCGTCAGGATGCCGCCCCACAGGGTGAGGGACTTGCCTTTTTTTGCCAGCCGGTCCAGCATATAGGAGCTGCGGCCCTTCTGCCCGGCGGGGGCAGTGGAGGGGCGGGACATCTGCTGGGGGGCGGACTGGCCCCGGTAGGCGGAGGTGCTGGTCCTGGCCCCCAGATTCTGCTGCTGGCCCGCTGCGGTCTGCGGCGCCTTCTTTTTGTTGTCGTCCCCGTTGAGCATCTTCATCACGATCATCAGGATGCCCACGGGGGCAGCGATGCCGGTGATGATCAGGCCCAGAGCGATCGCCCAGTACCAGCGGTCATTGCGGCCTGAATCGTTTCCGTATTGTGCCATAGCGCGGAATACCTCCCCCGGCGGCTCCCGGCTGCCCCCAAAGGGGGGAGGGGGAGCGCCGCCGCACACATAAATTCCTGTACCCATTAGAATACCACAAAGGGGGGAAGAAGGCCATAAAAAAATTCTTAAAATCGGAAAAATTTCCTGGGCCGGGCGGGGCGGTCTGTAACTGTTCTGTAATTGTATCCTGGGCGGGAAAGTGATATAATATCACGGCCTGGGCCGCGGGGACGCGGCGCTGGCTGAACAGAACACACAGCCGGCCCCCAGGCCGGCCATGAAGGAGAATGAAATGATGGAAGGCAAGCATGAGCAGCAAAAGCCGGCCGGGCGCAAGGGGCCCGTGGTGCTGGTCGTGGCTGCGGCTGTGCTGGCGGCAGCATACATAGGCCTGTGCGCCTGGGTGGGCGGACAGGACAGGGCGATGCCCAATGTGAGCGTGTCCGGCATCGACGTGTCCGGGCTGACCGCGCAGGAGGTCAACGAGACCGTGGCCCGGGCGCGGCAGGAGCTGGGCGGCGCCGCGTCGGTCCGGCTGAGCTATCAGAGCTGGAGCGGTGTGCTGTATGGCGACCAGTTCCAGACTGCGGACGAGGACGCTGGGGCTGCCGCCGTGGCCGTGGGGCGGGAGCACTTCCTGACCCAGGGCTTCCAGTATCTGCGGCATCTGGCCGGCGGCGGGGATGAGGCCGTGACCGGGAGCGGGGATGTGCCCCAGGAGCAGCCCGAGCTGGACCGCGTGCTGGCGGATCTGGGCGCCCAGATGGGCTTTTCCGCCAACCAGGCCAGCTATGAGGTCAAGGGCGACAGGCTGGAGATGACCAAGGGCACCACGGGCCGCTCTGTAGACCGGCAGCAGGTGCTGTCCTCCGCCGCCTCCGCCATGGCAGAGGCGTACCGCCAGGCCGTGGGGTCCGGCGGACAGGCGGCCGAGACGGAGCTGGATCTGTCCCCCATGGTGAAGGAGATGCCCCCGGAGGCGCCTGACTTCGGTGCACTCTATCAGCAGCTGCACACCGAGGTGGTGGACGCCGCCATGGACCCGGAGACCTATGAGATCACCGAGGGGCAGGACGGCGTAGATCTGGACCTGTCCGCGCTGGAGCGGGAGTATGACCAGGCTGGGGAGGGGGAGACCTTCTCCGTCCCCCTGACCATCACCAAGGCCAAGGAGACCAAGGCCACCTTGGAGAGCAAGCTGTTCAAGGACGTGCTGGGGCAGGCGACCAGCAAGGTGAGCGGCACCGCCAACCGCAAGACCAACGTGAAGCTGGCCGCGGCGGCCTGCAACGGCAAGATCCTGCTGCCCGGCGAGGTGTTCTCCTATAACGGCACCACCGGCAGCCGCACGGCGGACAAGGGCTATCTCCCCGCCCCCATCTATGTGGGCGGCAAGTCCCAGGACGATGTGGGCGGCGGCATCTGTCAGCCCTCCTCTACCATCTACTACGCGGTGCTGCACACTACGCTGGAGATCGTAGAGCGGCACAACCACACCTTCGCCGTGGGCTATGTGCCTGACGGCATGGACGCCACCGTCTATTACGGCAGTCTGGACTTCCAGTTCAAGAACAGCACCGACTACCCCATCAAGATCGTCACCGAGAGCTACGACAAGGGCGGCAGCCGCTATCTGACGGTGAAGATCCTGGGCACCAACGCCGACGGCCGCTACGCCAAGCCCGAGCGCACCCAGTTCGACTGGGAGGAGCCCACCACTGTCTATAAGCCGGACAGCTCCGTGGCCCGGGGCACCCTGGTGCTGGACAAGGAGCAGTATGCCTATAAGGGGCGCAAAGCCCAGACCTTCCGGTATATCTATGAGAAAGACGGCACTCTGGTGGAGAAACAGGATCTGGGCGTGAGCAAGTACAAGATGCGCCCCCACACCTATTATTATAATCCGGAGGACGGCGACCCCTCTACCTGGACGGATGGTCAGCCCCCCAAGTCTACGGTGGATCCCGGTACGACCACAGACCCCGGCACGACGGTGGATCCCGGCACCGCTACTGACCCCGGCGCGACCACCGACCCCGGGACTGCCACAGATCCCGGCGCGGCCACGGACCCCGGCCAGACCGGGGGCAGCGGCCCCGCTGGGGAGGGCGGACATCTGCCCGGCCAGTCCGGGTCCGGCGAAGAGACACCGGAGCAGCCCTGATCACAGCGCCCCCGCCCCGGCAGGGGCGGGGGATCTATACGGCGAGAAGGAGCAAATATCATGTTTCAAGGTTTCAGTCAGGGGGCGGTGGACTTTCTCTGGGGCATCCGCTTCAACAACGAGCGCGGCTGGTTCCTGGCCCACAAGCAGGAGTATCTGGACCTGCTGGACGCACCCTTGAAGGAGCTTGGCCGGCAGCTGCGGCAGGCCATGGATGGGGAGTTTCCGGAACTGGGGCTGGGTCTCCACGTGTGCCGCATCTACCGGGACGCCCGGCGGCTGCATGGCCGGGGACCCTATAAGGACCACCTGTGGCTGGTGCTGGAGCGGCCCCACGAGCGGTTCGAGGCGGTGCCCGCCTTCTATTTTGAGATCGCTCCGGAGTATTACAGCAGCGGCATGGGCTACTGGGACGCCACGGCGGGGATCATGGCCCGCCTGCGGGCGCGGATCGACCGGGACCCCGCCCCCATGGAGGATCTGGTGCGGGGGCTGGAGGGGAGCGGCCTGACCCTGAGCGGGCAGGAGTATAAGCGCCCCAAGGGAGATCCCGGCCCCCTGCTGTACCCCTGGTACAACCGGAAGAACATCGCCGTGGGCCGGGACGAGAACTGCGAGGGCGACCTGTTCACGCCCCAGCTGTATGACCGGGTGCTGGCGGACTTCCGCGCGCTGGTGCCCCTGTACCGCTATGTGAGCACCCTGCCTAATGAAAAGTTTTGAATAATGGAAAGAAATGCGAAGAACGGCTGAGTTTCAGCCGTTCTTACCCAAATATCTT
>CAKUHX010000022.1 GCA_934659475.1 uncultured Oscillospiraceae bacterium | reverse complement strand
GGAGACCAATCGGCGGATCGCCCGCACCGGCAGCGCACAGACCGCCGCTCCGGCTCCCCGGGCCGTTCCGCTGGATCGGCTGCCAACCGAACGGGAGCGCATCTGCCGCGCCCTTGCCCAGGCGGAGGGCAACTGCACTCGGGCCGCCGTACTGCTGGGCATCAGCCGCACCACCCTCTGGAGAAAAATGAAGGCCATGGGCATCCCCGCCGACGGCGGAACGCCCACAGCCTAAAAAGCCGCCGCCCGCACAGGGCGGCGCAGGAGACAAATATGCAAAAAGCCACTCTGCCTCTTACGAAGCAGAGTGGCTTTTTGCAGGAAAAACGGCATTGCGGCCTTTTCACAGCCTCACATCCAGAACCGGCCGGCCAGACAGCCGCAGGTGATGGACACGGCGCCCTGAAGGATCAGGAAGATGCCCGTCAGCACCGACAGAGTGACTGCGGCGGCCATGGGGTCCATAAAGGAGGTGAACCCGGCCACCGCCATCAGCAGTCCCAGAGCGGTGATCCAGCCCCAGCCCCGCATGCCGAAGCGGCGCAGGTCAAAGGAGTTGACAAACTTGGTGATGCCGGAGAACAACAGCCACATGCCCATGATATAAGGCAGGGTCATCATGGTGAACATCTGGTTGCACAGCAGGAAAATGGACATGAGCACCGTCAGGATCCCGTCTACCAGGAACCATCCGGCCCCGTAGATACTGCCGCCGGCGGTGGCAAAGATCACGATGTCCACCACGCCGGCAAACAGCATGGACAGGCCCAACAGGATGGACAGGCCGCCCAAAGCGGCCGCGGGACGGGTCATGCAGGAGACACCAGCCACGATCAGCAGCACCCCCGCCAAGACCCAAAGCACACGGGAACCATTTTTACTCATAAGTCATACCTCCTGAGGTGACCGGCGGCCGCGCCGCCATCTTTTTCTCTTTGTCAACGGCCCGACCACAGGGCCGGGCCGTTGGGGCGCGGTCTATGCCGCGTCCTTACTGAATGGCGATGGTAGTGTTTTCAGGCAACTGCTTTGCCTCCGCCTTGGGCACGGACAACTTCAGGATGCCGTCCTCGAAGCTGGCCTTCACGTCGGCGGGCTTCACATCCTCACCCACATAGAAGCTGCGGCTGACAGAACCGGCATACCGCTCCTGACGGATGTAGCGGCCCTGCTTATCCTTCTCGTCCTTGTCCAGACCCTTAGCGGCGCTGATGGTCAGGCAGCCGTCCTGCAGCTGGATGTCCACCTCGTCCTTCTTGAAACCAGGCAGGTCGATGTCGATCTCATAGCTGCCGTCCAGCTCACGCACATCGGTCTTCATCAGGTTCTTGGCGTGCTTGCCGTACAGGGGGTCACGCCCGCTGGTCATCAGTGCGAAGGGATCATTGAAGAATTCATCGAACAGGTTTTCACCGAAAATGCTGGGTAACATATAACTTCCTCCATTCAACTTCCGCCCTTCCGGAACTTCCGTGGGCGGAGACGATATACAGTTTGACCTGATCTCCGGCGGGGGATCTCTCGATCCCTCTCCCTAAGATCACGTTCATTATAACGCAGTTTTTAGCACTGTCAATATCCGAGTGCTAATATTAACAAAAGAAGCATCGTTCGTTCACATTTTATATCATTTTGCGGCAGCGGTCCATTTATGCCTGATCGTTCTTTGGATCCAATGGGTCTTTGGCCGTACACAATAAAAGATCTCCGGCGGCCGTTCATAGGACAGCCGCCGGAGATATAAGCACTCTACTGTGTTGTCTGCCGATCACTTTGCTTTTTCAGGGAGGTCGCCCACGCCGTTGAGCACCAGGCTGGGGCGGTAGGGGAAACGCTTGATGGCCGCCCGTTCCGTCACGCCGGACAGCACCAGGATGGTGGACAGGCCGGTCTCGATGCCGGCGACGATGTCGGTATCCATGCGGTCGCCGATCATCACCGCGTCCTCCGAGTGGACGCCCAGGATCCGCAGGCCGGTGCGCATCATCAGGGGATTGGGCTTGCCCACGAAATAGGCCGTCTGGCCGGTGGCCATCTCGATGGGGGAGATCATGGCCCGGCAGGCAGGGATCAGACCGTCCTCCGCGGGGCCGGTAACGTCACTGTTGGTGCCGATGAGCTTGGCCCCCTTCAGCACCAGACGCACCGCCTTCAGGATATTCTCGTAGTTATAAGTATTGCCTTCGCCGATGACCACATAGTCGGGGTCGATGTCGTTCATGGTGATGCCCGCGTCGTGCAGGGCCATGATGAGCCCCGCGCCGCCGATCACATAGGCGCTGCACCCGGGAGCCTGAGAACTGATGAACCGGGCGGTGGCCAGAGCGCTGGTATAGAAGTGGCCCTCGTCCACCTCCAGCCCCATGCGCTTGAGCTTCTGCTGCAGCTCCTTGGGAGAACGCTCAGAGGAGTTGGTCAGGAACAGGAAATTCTTCTTCTCTGCATACAGCCAATCCACGAACTCCTTCACGCCGGGCAGCAGACGGTTGCCGTGATAGATCACACCGTCCATATCGCAGATAAAGCCCTGCTTTTTCCGCAGCTCCTCCAGTATCTTTTGATCCTCCATACTATGGCCCTCGCTTTCCCTTTGATCGTCCGGCCCCGCCACAGGCGCCGGCTTTTTCCTTCTTTAGTTTCTCCATTTTTCCCGTTTTGTCAAGGCGCAAATTGCACAGTCTCCGTTCCGATCCCATAAAACCGGACTTTTCCGGTCATACCGGCAGCCAGACCCGGACGGTGGTGCCCTCCCCGGGGCGGCTGTTCAGGGAGATGGAGCCGCCGTGGTACTGCACGGCGTGCTTGACGATGGACAGGCCCAGTCCGGTACCGCCGCTGGCCTTAGAGTGGCTCTTGTCCACCCGGTAGAAGCGCTCGAACACCCGGGCCTGCTGTTCCAGAGGGATGCCGATGCCCGTGTCGGCCACGGTGACGCAGGCGTTCGCTCCGTCGCCGCTCACGGTCATCCTCACGCTGCCGCCGTCCACGTTATACTTTATGGCGTTGTCGCACAGGTTGTAGATCACCTCATACAGCAGCTGACGCACCCCGTTGACCGCGGTAGGCTGCCCATCCACGGTGACGGCGATCTTCCGGGCCTGGGCTGTGGTATCCAGCTGCTCCGCCGCCCGGCGGGCCACCTCCAGCAGATCCACGTCCTCCCGGGGCATCTCCTCCCCTTCGTCCAGCTGGGACAGGCGGATGATGTCCCCGATCAGGGCCACCATGCGCTGGGCCTCTCCCCTGATATGGCCGATGAACCGGGGCATATCCTCGGGCTTCACCATGCCGTTTTCGATCAGCTCCGCGCTGCCGATGATCCCCTGAAGGGGGGTCTTCAGTTCGTGGGACACGTTGGCGGTGAACTCCCGGCGCAAGCGCTCGCCGCTCTCCCGCTCCGTAATGTCAAAGGCCAGGATCACCGCCCCCAGCACGTCCCCCTGAGAATCGATGCGGGTGATGTCGAACTGATAGGTCTTGTCCCCCCGGCGGGAGCGGATCTCGCTGTGCCCCTGCTCCATGGCGCGGCGGATGGCCTCGCTCATCTCGCGGCTGCGGTCTACAGTAAGGAAGTCCTGCCCCACGCAGCTCTCGTCCGCGGCAAACAGCTTTCGCGCGGCGGGATTCAGACTGAGGACCCGGCCGCCGTTGTCCAACAGCACAAGGCCCTCCCCCATGCTGGCGGTGATCTGCTCAAACTCATCGGTGCGCCGGCGCAGCTGCTTCACCTGCTCGGTGATCTGCCGGTTCTGCCGGTTGATGCGGTTGAGCAGGGGGGACAGCTCCTCATAGGCGTCGCTGTCCAGGGGGTGCTCCAAGTCAAGGCTGTTCAGGGGCTCTACGATCCGCCTGGACAGTCGTCCGGCCAGCAGGGCAGACAGGATCAGGGCCACGATGAGCACCAGCAGGATGGGCTGGAACATGCCCAGGGCCAGCACCCCCGCCGTGGCCCGGCTGACGGAGATACGCAGCACCGTGCCGTCGCTCAGGCGCTTGGCACAGTATACCGTCTGCCGCAGCAGAGTGGAGGAGTAGCGGATGCTCTCCCCCTCCCCCTGGGCCAGAGCCTGCTTCACCTCAGCCCGGTCACCGTGGTTCTCCATGCTCTCGCCGTCTGCCCGGGTGTCGTACAGCACGGTGCCGTCCCCGGCGATCCAGGTCAGGCGGAACCGGTCGGAGGACACCTGCCGCAGATAGTCCTCGCCGCTATCCTCCACCGAGACGGCGGCCAGGGACAGTTCGTCCCGCAGCTGGTCCTCCTGCACGCCGCCGAAGTATCCATACAGGCTGGCCATGATGACCAGCAGGCTGGCCAGCAGCACCGCCCCGGCCACCGCCATGATGGAGCGGAAGATCTTCCTGTTCATCCATCCACCTCCATGCGGTAGCCCACATTGCGCACAGTCTGGATATGCTCGCCGTAGGGCCCCAGCTTCTGCCGCAGGGTGCGGATGTGCATGTCCACGGTGCGGGTCTCGCCGCAGTAGTCCATGCCCCACACCTGCTCCATCAGCTGGTCCCGGGTGAAGGCCACCCCGGGCCGGGACAGGAACAGGCGCAGCAGCTCATACTCTTTATAGGTCAGGTTCACCCGCTGGCCGTCCACCGTCACGGTGTGCTCGTCCAGGTCGAGCTCCAGCCCGCCGGCGCGCAGCCGGTGCTCCGGCTTCTGCATTTGGCAGCGGCGCAGCACGGCCTTGACGCAGGACACCAGCTCCATCACACCGAAGGGCTTGGTCAGGTAGTAGTCCGCCCCCAGGTCCAAGCCCTGGATCTTGTCGTACTCCGTGCCCTTGGCTGTGGCCATAACTACGGGGATGGCCTTCAGTTCCGCTGTCCCGCGCATCCGCCGCAGCAGCTCCACGCCGTCCACTCCGGGCAGCATCACATCCAGCACCACCAGCTCCGGCTTCTCCTTCTCTCCGGTCAGCGCCGTCCAGAAGGCGCCGCCGTCCTCAAACCCCCGGGCCTGAAAGCCCGTAGACTGAAGGGCGTATACCTCGATGTCCCGGATGCTGGCGTCATCCTCTACGCACCAGATCATGGTCAGTCCTCCTTATGCACCCCGGTGACGGAGAAGGTCACCCACTGGGCGATATTCACCGCGTGATCGCCGATGCGCTCGAAATACTTGGCGATCATCAGCAGATCCAGGGCGTACTCCCCCTCCTCCGGGCTGCGGGCGATGCAGCCGATCAGCTGCTCCTTCACCTGGTCGAAAAAGCTGTCCACGGTGTCGTCCTCGGCCACCACCTGCTCCGCCAGGGCCAGATCCTGCTTCACATAGGCATCGATGCTCTCGGTGACCATCTGAATGGTGGCCCGGGCCATCTCCTTCAAAAGAACGTCGTTCTCCGCGCTGTGGCCCACCACAAAGGGGACGATCTCCGCGATGTCCTCTGCCTGGTCGCCGATGCGCTCCATATCCGTGATCATCTTCAGGGCGGCGGAGATCTGCCGCAGGTCCCGGGCCACGGGCTGCTGCTGCAGCAGCAGGCGCAAGCACATGGCCTCGATGTCCCGCTCCTTCTGGTCGATCTCTCCGTCCAGGGGGGCCACCTTTTTGGCCAAGGCGGCGTTTCCCTCGGTCAGCGCCTGGCTGGCCAGGGCGATGACCTCCTCGCAAAGGGCGCCCATCTCGATCATCTCTCTGTTCAGCTGAGACAGCTGCTCATCAAACCGGCTCCTCATTTATCCGAACCTCCCCGTGATGTAATCCTCCGTCCGCTTGTCCGTGGGCTGGGAGAACAGCCGCTCTGTGCTGCCGTACTCTACCAGCTCGCCCAGCAGGAAGAAGGCCGTGTTGTCAGAGATACGCACCGCCTGCTGCATGTTGTGGGTGACGATGACGATGGTGTATTTCTCCTTCAGCTCCACCGCCAGTTCCTCGATCTTAGAGGTGGAAATGGGGTCCAAGGCGCTGGTGGGTTCGTCCATCAGCAGGACATCGGGCTCCACTGCCAGGGCCCGGGCGATGCACAGCCGCTGCTGCTGGCCGCCGGACAGGCCCAAGGCGTTTTTCTTCAGCCGGTCCTTCACCTCGTCCCAGATGGCCGCCCCCCGCAGGGAGCGCTCTACGATGTCGTCCAGCTTGGCCTTGTTGCGCACCCCGTGGGTACGGGGGCCGTAGGCGATGTTGTCGTAGATGCTCATGGGGAAGGGGTTGGGCTTCTGGAACACCATGCCGATCTGGCGGCGCAGCTGGCTCACGTCCACGGACGGGTCAAAGATGTCCTCGTCCTTATACTTCACGCTGCCGGTGATCTTCACGTCGGGGATCAGGTCGTTCATGCGGTTCAAGGTTTTCAAAAAGGTGGACTTGCCGCAGCCCGAGGGGCCGATCAGGGCCGTGATGCTCTTTTCGGGGATGTCGATCGTGATGTTATGCAGGGCCTGATGGCTCCCGTACCACAGGCACATGTTTTCTACGGAAATGATGCCGCTCATAAGGCGCTTCTCTCCTTCAATACGTCTTCAAAGGCCAGCCCGTACCAGTGGGCGGGCTGCCGCTGAACTGTTTTTTCCACGCAGGCGTTGCAGAACTCCGCCGCCCGCTCCAATGCCGCCGGCGCCTCCGCGCCGGACAGCAGCGCCCCGCACAGGGCGGAGGCGAACACATCCCCGGTGCCGTGGAGGGTCCGCTCCACCCGGGGGTACTGGATGGATACCGTCCTCTCCTCCAGGCGGGCCAGGTAACCGATCTCCCGCCCCCGGTGTACGCCGGTGACGATGGTGTTCTCCACCTCCAACCGGGCCCGCAGGGCGGCCAGCAGCTCCTCCGCCGGGGCGTCCATAGGCAGGCCGGTAAGCAGGGCGGCCTCAGTGCGGTTGGGGGTGATCACATGGGCCATGCGGCACAGCTGCCGCATTTTCTCCACCTGTTTCGGGCCGAAGCAGCCATACAGCGCCCCGTTATCACCCAAAACCGGGTCTACCAGGATCAGGGTATCGTCCTTTGCAAACCGCTCAATAAAGCGCCGGGCAAAGTCGATCTGCGCCCCGTTGGCAAAAAATCCGGTGTAGATGCAGTCAAATTCCAGCCCCAGTGTCTCCCACTGGGCGGAAAACTCCTCCATCTCCCGGGTAAAATCCCGCATAATGTACCCCGGAAAGGCCGTCTGTGCAGACAGCACCGCAGTGGGCAGAGGAACAGCCTCCACTCCCCAGGCAGACACCACAGGGGCGGCCACCGTCAGGGAGCACTTGCCAAAGCAAGACAGGTCATTCAGCAGGGCCGCACGCTTCATTCCAGAGCCATTGACAGGATTCATAGTTCTTTTCTCCTCTTAAAATACCAGCCCACCAGTCCGGCGGCCAGATCGATGATCAGGGCAAGTGCCATCAGGATGGCGGCAATTGCAAAAGCTACCTCAAACTCCCCCTGTTCCTTGGCGTAGACATACAGAGCCACAGTAAGGGTAGCGCCGGGGCGGTGCAGCCCCACAAAGTAGTTGTTGACCGCGTGGGCAAAGCCGGCGGTGAACAGCAGGGCGGCGGACTCGCCCAGGATCCGGCCCACGGCCAGGATACAGCCGGTAAGGATACCGTCCACGCTGTTGGGCAGCACCACCGTGCGGATCACCCGCCACTTGCCCGCCCCCAGGCCGAAGGCTCCCTCCCGATAGCTCTGGGGGACGGTCTTTAAGCTCTCCTGGGTGGTGCGCATGATGGTGGGCAGGTTCATGATCACCAGGGTGAATGCCCCTGCCTGAAGGGAGGTCTGCATCCCCAGAAATTCACAGAAGAACAGCATGCCCACCAGGCCGTAGATAATGGAGGGGATGCCGGACAGGGTCTCCGCCGCATACTCAATGATGCCCACCAGCTTGCGGTCAGATGCATACTCCGTCAGATAGATGGCCGCCCCCACCCCCAGGGGCAGCACCAGAAACAGGGTATAGATCACGATGTAAAGTGTATTCAGAATATCGGGCAGGATGCCGATGGTGCCGCTGAGGTAGCTGGGGGAGGTGGACAGCAGCTGCCAGGTGATATTGGGCACGCCCTTGTGCAGCACATAGCTCACCATGAACACCACCAGGGCACAGGTCAGCCCCGCAGCCAGCAGCATCAGGCTCTTCATCGCCAGGCCGTAGGCCCGGCGGCGGGCAGATACATTTTTCATGATCAGCCCTCCTTATCCCGCTTCAAAAAGAAGTTCAGGGTGGCGTTGATGAGCATGATGAACAGGAACAGCACCAGGGCGATGGAGAACAGCGCCTGCCGCTGCAGGCCGCTGGAATAGCTCATCTCCTTGGCCACAGCGGTGGTGAGGAAGCAGACGCTCTCGAACAGGGAGGGCATATTCGCCACGTTGCCGGAGACCATCATGACGGCCATGGCCTCGCCGATGGCCCGGCCCACCCCCAGCACCACCGAGGCGGCGATGCCGCTTTTGGCCGCGGGGACGGACACCCGGAACCAGGTCTCTACCGGAGTGGCCCCCAGGGCCAGAGAGGCGTCCTCATACCCCTTGGGCACCGCCTCCAGGGCGGTGACAGACACCTTGATGATGCTGGGCAGGATCATCACCGCCAGCACCACAATGGCCGCCAGCAGGCTGGCTCCGTCGGGCATATGGAACAGCTTGCGGATGCCGGGCACCAGCACCAGCATACCCACCAGGCCATACACCACCGAGGGGATACCGGCCAGCAGGCTCACCGCTCCGCCCACTACGGCCTTTACGCCCTCCGGGGCCATCTTGGCCAGGAATACAGCGGTGAAAAAGCCGATGGGCACCCCCACCAGGATGGCCCCTGCCGTGCCGTACACGCTGGTCAGGATGAAGGGCAGGATGCCGTATCGTGCGCCGGTGGTGGAGTTGGTGGAGTCCCACACCTTACCGAACAAAAAATCGGTCAGGCCGATCTTCCCGATGGCGGGCAGGCCGGACAGCACCAGATACACGGTGATCAGCAGGACACAGGCCACGGTGATCAGCCCCAGTATAAGGAATATACCATGGATCGCAGACTCAAGCAAATTCTTTTTAGAGGTCGAAGTTTTCATCGTTCGTTCTCCCGTTAGTTAGGGCGAAAAGCCCCTTGCACCGCAAGGAGCTTTTCGTTCCGTCTGTGTTGTTACGCTACAGGCACCGCGCCGGCCTTGGAGATGATCTCCGCCGCGTCAGCGGAGGTGGCGTAGTCGAAGAACAGCTGAGCTGCGGGGGACAGCTGGGCACCGTCCTTGGTGACCAGAACGAAGGGGCGCTGGATCACATAGCTGCCGTCCTTCACGGTGTCCTCGGTGGGAGTCACGCCGCCCACGGTCAGGGTCTTCACCTTGTCGGACACAGCGGCCAGAGAGGCGTAGCCGATGGCGTTGGGGTTCTGGGAGACGGTGGTGATCACGTCACCGGTGGAGGTCAGCTCCTGGCGGTATTGGCAGGCATCCTTGGTGCCGGTGATGGACTCGAAGCCGTCCCGGGTGCCGCTGCCGGCCTCACGGCCGATCAGCACGATCTCGGCGTCATTGCCGCCCACGTCCTTCCAGTTGGTGATCTCGCCGGTGTAGATCTTGGCGATGGTCTCCACGTCCAGGTTGGCCACAGGGTTTTCGGGGCTGACGATGATGGCGATGCCGTCCAGAGCCACGATGGTCTCCTTCAGGCCGGAGGTCTTCTCTTCATCCTTCAGGGCGCGGCTGGACAGGCCGATGTCGCAGCGGCCCTCGCTGACGGCCTGGATGCCGGAGCCGGAGCCGGTGGGGTTGTAAGTAACGCTGATGCCCTTGTTGGCGTTCATGAAGGACTCGCCCAGGGCGCCGATGACCTTCTCCATAGAGGTGGAGCCGTCGGTGGCCACAGCGCCGGTGACCCCAGTATCAGAGGACGCGGCGGGCTGACCGGCAGAGCCTGAGGCGGAGCCGCCGCCGGTCTGGTCGTTGGACTTCTGGCAGCCAGCCAGCAGGGACACGGCGCATGCAAGAGCCAGTGTCAAAGAAAGAAGCTTTTTCATATTACAAGATCTCCTTTTCCGATCGTCCGGCGTTTGTTCCGTCTGTTGAACGCCGCCGGGATTTTTTGATGTCTTTTTGCTGTTTACATTGCATAGGATACTGTCCTGTTGTAAAATGGAAAAGGCGGATGATGTAAGATCTGTGTCAAATGTGGCCCATTCATAAAAAAGCCAGTCCACGGCAGAAAAACACCCCCGCCTTCCGTGTATTCAGACGAAAAGCGCTCTCCCCCGTTGACTTTCCGAAAAAAAGCATTATAGTGTATGGGTCTGCTAGGAATGTACTGCCGCCCCATGGAAACACAGGGCGGCTGAACCTATCTTAAGCGGTCCCATGCGGTCCGCTCCTTCGGCTCATTTGCTGTTTATGAAGAAAGGATACCATTATGATAGGGCGTAGATCAAAACAATATGAAATGGACATGTGCAGCGGCTCGCTGGCGGGAAAGATCCTGCTGTTCTCCCTTCCGCTCATGCTCTCCTCCCTGCTCCAGCTGCTGTTCAACGCCGCCGACGTGATCGTGGTCGGCCGATACGCCGCCATGCCCACCCAGGCCGTGGCCGCCGTGGGCTCCAACGGGGCGCTGATCAACCTGACCATCAACCTGTTCATGGGCATCTCCGTGGGCGCCAACGTGGTAGTGGCCCAGGACCTGGGGGCCGGCCGGGGAGAGCGGGTCGGCCGCAGCATCGAAACGGCCATCACCCTGGCCCTGGTCAGCGGCTTTGCCCTGTCGGTGTTCGGAGTGATCTGTGTGCGGCAGCTGCTGGAGTGGATGTCCTGTCCGGCAGACGTGATCGACCTGTCCACCCAGTACATGCGCATCTACTTCGTGGGCATGCCCGGCAACCTGGTGTACAACTTCGGCGCGGCCCTGCTGCGGGCCAAGGGGGATACTCAGCGCCCCCTGAGCTACCTCACCGCCGCCGGTGTGATCAACGTGATCCTGAACCTGATCTTGGTCATCGGCCTGCATTTGGACGTGGCCGGCGTGGCCATTGCCACGGTCGTATCCCAGTACGTCTCCGCCGCGCTGGTGGTGTGGTGCCTGACAAAGGAAAGCGGCCCCTTCCATCTGGATCTGCGGCAGCTGAAAATGGAGAAGGCCGCCCTGGTGCGGATGATGCGCATCGGCCTGCCCGCCGGTTTTCAGGGCATCCTGTTCTCCATCTCCAACGTGATCATCCAGAGCGCCCTGAACTCCTTCGGCAACTCCGCCCTTATCGCCGGGGCCTCCGCCTCCGCCAGCATCGAGATGTTCGTCTACTCCGGCGATAACGCCATCAGCCAGGCCGCCCTGACCTTCGTCAGCCAGAACTACGGCGCGGGCAAGTGCCGGCGAGTAGACCGCGCCGTCGTGCTGTGCACCGTCTATATGGTGGTGTTCCAGCTGGTCTTCGGTAATCTGGCCTACTTCTTCGGCGCGCCTTTGGCCGGACTGTATGTGCCCGGCCAGGAGGAGGCCATCTCCTTCGCCGTGGCCCGCATGGTCTTCCTGCTGCGGCTGCAGTTCATCAACGGCACCATGGACATCGGCGCCAGCGTGCTCCGCGGGCTGGGCTGTTCCTTCTCCCCCATGGTGGTCACCCTGATCGGGGTGTGCGTGTTCCGCGTCTTTTGGGTCTATATGGTGTTCCCTGTGGTCCACACGCCGGAGTCCCTGTATATCTCCTACCCCATCTCCTGGACGGTCACCACCGTGGTGCTGCTGGTCATCTTCCTGGTGCTGCGGAAAAAGCTTTATGCCAGGATGCAGCGGCTCACCTCTGTGCGCACGGCGGAGTCCGACCTGTCTGACGGCGGCAACGGCTGATCCCGCCCCCCTTTATTGACGCGGCACCGTTCCTGTGCTAAAATCCATTCTACACTGATCCGTCCCATCTCTATCCGGCGAACAGCAGACAGGAGGTAAACAAAACCATGAAACAAGCTATCCATACCGATAAGGCCCCCGCCGCCATCGGTCCCTATTCCCAGGGCATCAAGGCCGGCAGTCTGATCATCACATCCGGCCAGCTGCCCATCGACCCCGCCACCGGCGCTTTCCCCCAGGGCATTTCCGCCCAGACCAAACAGTCTTTGACCAACTGCAAGGCCGTGCTGGAGGCCGCCGGCGCATCCATGGCCGACGTGATCAAGACCACCGTGTTCCTGCGGGACATGAACGACTTCGCCGCCATGAACGAGGTGTACGCCACCTTCTTCGAGGGGGCCTGCCCCGCCCGCAGCGCCGTTCAGGTAGCCCGTCTGCCCAAGGATGCCGACGTGGAGATCGAGTGCATCGCCGCGCTGTAACGCTCCGCCCTCTGTCCCGACATGAAGATCGCCGTTCCATCCGGAACGGCGATCTTTTATGCTTTCCTATTTCCATCCCCTGTGGTAAGATGGAGGAAACAGGAGACACTTTTATTTGCCTTCCGGCCGCCCCGCGGGCCGGGACATCCATTTTGGAGGGATACTATGAAGTTTTCAGAGATGAACTATGTGCGCCCGGACGTGGCGGCCCTGAAGGAGCAGCTGGCCGGCCTGACCCGGCAGCTGGAGCAGGCCCAGACCTATGACGAGGCCAAGGCCGCCTTTCTGGAGGAGGAAAAGCTCTCCCGCAGTCTGAGCACCATGAACAACCTGGCCTATGTACGCCACAGCATCGACACCCGGGACCCCTTCTACGACGGGGAGATGAAGTTCCTCAACCAGGCGGGACCGGAGCTGCAGGAGTACGGCCAGCAGTGGACCCGGGCCATGCTCCGCAGCAAATTCCGCCCAGAGTTTACCGCGGAGTACGGCGAGCTGATGTTCATCAACGCCGAGATCCAGGAAAAGACCTTCGATCCGGCCATCATCGCCCAGCTGCAGCAGGAGAACGACCTGACCCAGGAGTATGAGAAGCTGCTGGCCTCCGCCCAGATCCCCTTCGAGGGCAAGACCTACACCCTGTCCCAGCTGACCCCCTTCAAGTCCGACCCGGACGACGACCGCCGTCTGGCTGCCTGGAAGGCGGAGGGCCGCTGGTACAAGGAGCACCAGGCCGACCTGGACAGCCTATACGACCGGCTGGTCCGCCTGCGGGACACCATGGGCCGCAAGCTGGGGTATGAGGGGTACACCACTCTGGGCTACTACCGCATGGGCCGCAACTGCTACACCAAGGAGGACGTGGAGAAGTTCCGCACCGCGGTGGTAAGGTATCTGGTGCCTGTGGCGGACAGCATCTACCGCCGCCAGGCCCAGCGTCTGGGCAAGGACTACCCCATGTCCTATGCGGACAACGCCCTGGAGTTCCGCTCGGGCAATCCCCGCCCCCAGGGCACACCGGAGGACATCCTGGCCCAGGGCATGAAGTTCTATGGTGAGCTGTCCCCGGAGACGAAGGAGTTCTTCCGCATGATGCTGGACAGCCGGCTGCTGGATGTGCTGTCCACCGAGGGGAAACAGTCCGGCGGCTACTGCATCGAGCTGGCGGACTATGAGGCACCCTTCATTTTCGCCAACTTCAACGGCACCCAGGGGGATGTGGAGGTGGTCACCCACGAGGCGGGCCACGCCTTCGCCTACTGGATGAACCGCAAGCGGGTGCCCATGGAGTATATGTGGCCCAGCATGGAGGCCTGCGAGGTCCACTCCATGTCCATGGAGTTCCTGGCCTGGCCCTGGGCGGAGGGCTTCTTCGGCGAAGATGCCCGGAAGTTCCGGTACAGCCACCTGGCCGCCGCCCTCACCTTCATTCCCTATGGCACCCTGGTGGACCACTTCCAGCATGAGGTGTACGCCCACCCCGACCTGACCCCCGCCCAGCGGCACGAGACGTGGAAGAAGCTCCAGCAGATGTATATGCCCTGGGTGCGCTTGGATGGGGACATCCCCTTCTACGCCGAGGGGGAGGCCTGGCAGCGCCAGCACCATATCTACTCCAACCCCTTCTACTATATCGATTACTGCCTGGCCCAGACCGTGGCCCTGCAGGTGTGGGCCCTGAGCCAGAAGGACTTTGCTGACGCCTGGAAGCACTATATGGCCTATACTGTCCAGGGGGGCAGCCGCACCTTTACCCAGCTGCTGGAGCACGCGGATCTGGACACCCCCTTCGGGGAGCACTGCCTGCGCACCGTCAGCCAGGCCGCCGCAGACTGGCTGGAGGGGTATGACCTGACGGGGATCCGATGATCCACCGTCCTGTCGAAAAAGTGGCAAAGCCACTTTTTCGACAGGAGGCACGCAGGCCAGTCCTCGATCTCTTACGAATTGCGAAAAAGTCGGATCGGCCCATGCGAGAAGTATCATTTCCGACGCACATGTCGTCGGAAATGACGGATCAAAGCCTTATTCCGCCACCTGCGGGTGGCGGAACTCCCTG